>DATCID010000053.1:0-2137 GCA_036507975.1 Ruminiclostridium sp. | reverse complement strand
CCTATTTGTTGTGGTGTCGATGTCCATAAGACTTTTCTCGTTGCCACAATTATTACTACTCAAGGATTTACTCCTACCTATTCCAAAAGAAGATTCTCTACCTTTAACAATTCCATTCTTCAATTCAAACAATGGTTGATAGACAACAACTGTTTTGATGTTTGTATGGAATCAACTGGCAAATACTGGGTACCAGTCTACAATCTTTTGGAAGATCTCATCCGTATTACAATTGCTAATCCTAAATGGGTTAAAGCTGTAAAAGGTAACAAGGATGATACTAAGGATTCCAAATGGATTGGAGACCTTTTTCGTCTGGGTTTAGTTCCAGGAAGTTATATTCCTGATAAGCCAATTCGAATTCTTCGTGAATATACCCGTTACCGTTCCAAACTTGTTTCCTGTAGAAGCAGTGAAAAGAATCGTTTTCAAAATGCTTTCACTGTCTGTAATGTAGCCCTTGATGCTGTCGTCTCCGACATGTTTGGCAAATCTGCCTCTTCCATCACGGATTACTTAATTTCATCTGACTCTTTTGACCCGGAACACTGTTCATCACTTCTTCAAAGGTCTTTGAAGAAGAAAGCAGCTACCGTGGTTGAATCCATTGAAGGATATCAGATGACCAAGGAACAAAAGGAACGTATAGTAATGGTTCGCTCCCATCTTGATTTCATCCAAGAGTCCATTTCAACACTAGATGAAAAACTTGATAAGATGATAGTTTCTTATGAAAGTGCCATTACTCTCCTTTGTACCATTCCTGGAATTGATAGAGCTTCTGCTATCACCATCATATCCGAGATTGGTATCGATATGTCTCATTTTGCCAATTCCAAACGTTTATGCTGTTGGGGTGGTTTAACACCTAGCAACAACGAATCTGCTGGTAAGAAAAAATCTGTTCGTATAACACGTGCTGGCGTCTACCTCAAACCTGCATTGGTGCAAGTTGCCCATGCATCCGTGAAATCGAGCAATGAACCTTACTACAAAACAAAGTATGAACGCATTAGTAAACGAAGAGGCAAAAAAAGAGCCATAATCGCTATCGCAAGGATGATACTCACCGCCGTATACAATATGTTTGTAACTGGTGAAGCATGGAATCCAAGTGATATGTATAAAATTGATATGCCACATGAAATGCTGGAAAAGCAGAAAAAGAAAGCAATTACACAAGCTATTAAGCTTCTAACTGCTGAAGGTATTATAAAACCTTCTGACATTTCGGTGGCTTAAACTAACTAGAAACAATATTCAATTTTTTTAAAAAACCTATTAAGGCTTAGTTAAGTTTGCCCATCTAGCTAAAGTCAAGTACATTTTTCACGCTACACTCCATACAAATTTATAAACTGATTTAGTAAATTATAATATATATTTGATTGTGAAGCAAGCTATATATAATTAAAAATGCATATACAGCCATAATTGCGCAATATACAAATATAAAAATACTATTGACAGAAAATGCGTATAAATATATAATATGACTAAACCGGTTTAGAAAAACAAAGTATATTATTAGAAGGGGGTTATAACATGCCATTATATGAAGATAGAAGAAATGCCGAGAACAAGATTAAGGTAAGCAAAGAAGTTAGCAATTCCATTATTTTTGGTGCTGATAAGACCATTGACAGATTGGTTGAACTTATTAAAGATTTGAATACTAAGAACGGCAGAGCAGCAGTCATAGCACTGGATGGTTGGTATGGCGTTGAATGGGACAAAATAGCAGGAGTATTTAAAGAAGCAGCCTTGAAAGCCGACCTTAAAGTTGAAACCGTACACATAAACACAGTATTTAAATCAGTAGACATAATAAAAGAATATAAGAAAACCTTTATCACTGAAGACCCTGCTTTTGGATGGGTAAATCGTGAAGGCAAAATTCAGGAAATTATGGATCAAGCTAAGATATCAGAATTAGCAACCAAATTAGAAAATGTTAAAAATGGCAAGGTTTCAGAAGTTGCTGCATTGATAGTTTTTGGGTCTGGATCAGCAGTATCAGAATTAGATGATATATATGATTTAAAGTTTTACTTTGATAAAACCAGGCAACCATTATTATGGCAGATGTGGGAGGGTAAACTAGTCCCATTTGCCGAGTATGAGGCAGATAAAGACT
>DATCID010000052.1:0-5265 GCA_036507975.1 Ruminiclostridium sp. | reverse complement strand
CAACACCTTGATATTGATTCGGGAAACCCTGAAACTGAATATTTTAAAGATTGGGGCATCTGTGCTCAGATATACAATGAAGTGTTGGGGCTACTTACATTTGAGTGTCCTGAAAAGCTTCGCAGTCTTTCCCTTATGTATGGGTCAATGGTCAACAGGCGTGAAGGTTGTGAGGCTGCTGTATTTGCCATAGCGCTCCAGAATGGGGCCATGAGGTTTTCTACAATTCCTGAAATATTGGAATATGCATTCAGCATTATGGATCAGAATACCCTGTGCTATCAAGAGCTGGTTAAAGCCAGAGATATAGCTTTGAATTGCAACGATTGGCGTGAAGCCCGCAAATCATTTTTAAATGGTCTCCCAAAGCATGGTATTAGCGATGCTATTCCGAATTCGGGATTGATTGTTATTGCGTTGCTATTTGGAGAAGGTGATTTTAGTAAAACTATGAGCCTTTCTATGATGCTTGGATATGATACCGACTGCACGGCATGTACCGTTGGAGGAATTATGGGAGCTCTAGTTGGTGAACAAGCTATACCATCAAGCTGGAAAGACTTACTTGGGGGTGTAATGACAAATATTATCTGGGATAAGTGGGAAGGCTGCCATCTATACGATAAGTATGCATGGAATTTGCCTGAAAAAATCACCATTAAGGAATTGGCGGAAAAAACACTGACTGCCGCTCGGATAGTTAAAGATACTTTGTAAAATTCTTTACATATAGTGGATCTATTTTAAAATCTGTGTAAAATCACGAAAAATATTTAATTTTTCGTGATTTTTATTAGAATATATTATGAAGATAATGAAATTGTTTAGCCAATCCCTTTATCTTTGAGTTTTCGTGTTTTTATCCACAGCTTAATAAAATGGGCTTAAAACATGGAAATTCCTCTAGATTTTAGTATGATTTAATTACTACAGAAAACCATACTAAACAAAAATCGGAGGTATTTCCTATGACTAATTCTACCACAGATACCTATGCAATTAAACGTAAAATAATAAGCTTATGAACGATTTAGATCCATTTATAAAGTCAAATATTTCGATTGGTACTATTAAATTTATCGTGGTGCGTAGCTTCGCAACTCAAAACACGAAAACTCAAAACTTGTGAAGATATATCTTATGGGTATTAATAATTGTGGTAATATACAACAGATATTGCTATAATAAATTTGTACTATATAAAGAAATGGTATGCAAAAATAAGGGGACCATTTTCTTGAAATGAAATGACTCTGTCAGGAAACTCTTTAAGGTTGAGGCTAACAAATACTTAGTGTAGAAATCCACTTTGAATTGTAAATATTAAATTCGACATTAATGGGAGGAAATTTATCATATTAAAGGATAACAAATTTTATGTGCATCGATGCCAGATAAATCATTGGTTTGAGTTGTGTACATGCCTATATATGATATTTTGCATGGGGGGGTTTATATGCTCAAAGCAATGCTAGTGGATGATGAATTGTTGGAGAGAGAAGGTATTAGAGATCTGATACCATGGGAACAACTAGGAGTGGAACTAGCTGGCGAAGCGTCTTGTGCAACAAAAGCTTTGGAGATGGCAAAGAGGATTGAGCCTGATATTATTATAACTGATATTAAGATGCCCGGTAAGAATGGAATTGAATTAGTATCTCAATTAAAAGCTTTTTTACCGGATATAAAAGTGATTTTTATAAGTGGTTATCAGGATTTCGAATATGCAAAAAATGCTATTGCACTTGATGCTTATGGATATGTCTTGAAACCTGTAGATGAAATAGAGTTAATTAACGTTATAAGAAAGGTTGTAAATCATTATGATGAAATAAGAAATACTGTCACCGAGAAACGAGCGATAAATTGCCAGATTGAGGAGAGTCTGCCATTATTGCAGCAACAGTTTGTCAAAAACTTGTTAACTGGTAACTTTGAGAATGAAGAAATGCTGCTTTGGGAACAGATCAAGCATCTAAAACTCTCTTTGCAAAGAGGATATTATTATGTTGCTGCTATAAGCTTAGATGATTATAAAATAAGAGCTAATAATCTTTCTAGGTATGATGCAAAAAGCATTAGTCATAAAATACTGAAAGCATGGGAATGTTTCAGAACACAAGGTGTAAATGCTATCACTGTTCAGATGCAAGAAGACCTTTATGCACTTATAATCAATGACACCACTCTTTACTATGAAAGCGAATCAGTTATTTTAACTGATTTTAGGAACTTTATAAGTAAGTTCAATGACGAATATGGTATGGCAATCACTATAGGACTGAGTAGAGTAGAAGATGAGTTGAGCTGTTTATGTGAACTATATGGGCAAGCAGTGGACGCAATAAAACATAAATGGTATTTGGGAAAGGGATCCATTATTCTTGCTTCGCATTTAAATGAAGATTTTAACTATGCTTGTGCAACTGAGGAAAAAGGGAATATAGACTTACTGGATATACAGAAAAATGTGAGCAAGTGCATATTTGCCGGAGATAGTATTGGTATTGAAAATACTATCAGACAATACCTTGACGGCCTTTCCACTATTGAAAAGAAAAACCCCCAAAATGTCCAAAATCTTTGTTTGGATTTGATCAACTGTCTGGAGCATATATTAATGGAACGTGGGGAGAAGCTGGGGAATATTTTTAAAGATCATATTGCTCTGATAGATGAATTATTACTTTTGGATACTTTGTCTGAAACTGAATTATGGATGGTAAAAAAATTTCGAGAAACTGCTTCATATATGGCAAGCAAAAATAATGAACCGAGCAAATGGGTTATCAATAAGATAATAGAAATTATTGAGAGTCGTTATTTTGAAGAACTAACAGTGGAAGACTTTGCACAGGAAGTTTTTCTGTCTCCCAATTATATCAGGAAAATTTTTAAGAATGTGACGGGGAAGACCATATTGGAATATATTACACAGACAAGGATGAACAAGGCAATTAATTTGATGAAAACCTCTTATCTCAATACTAGAGAGATTGCTATAAAGGTTGGATATGAAAGTACTTCCTATTTCGGACAGATTTTCAAACAGAATTTTGGAGTAACTCCCGGAGAATATGTAAAGTCTATGGAGAGAGTATGAGTAGATTATTATTTAGTACGCTCAATCATTTTTCTCATTGGTTTAGCGGGATAAAAATCAGAAACAAGCTTTTCCTTTCCAATTTTATTTTAATATCAGTAATGATTATTGCCATAGCTTGTTTTTCTTTTACCAGGATTAATGCAGTTCTTTATGAGCAGGCCAGGAAAGAGATGGATTCATCTATGCTGCAATTGAAAGAGAATATTGAAAATCGACTTACACTATATCAGGAGGTTTCCAAAAGTATATTTTACAATCAGGATTTGCTGGAGCTATTGACTAATAAATATAAAGATAATCTTGATGCATATGATGCCTTCAAAAAAAGCAAGGCCATTCTAAGGACCTTGGAAATATCAGACCCCACTCTTGCCGGAATTTCCATTTACGTTTTCAATCCTTCTTTTTTGGCTGACGGTAGTTATTTTTTGAGGATAAAAGAATCTGTGAAGCAGAATCCATGGTTTCAGGAGCTTCTTCATACAGAGGTGGGTGGTGTTTGGCTGAAGACCTATGAAAATTATCAGGGAGAGAAGATCGTTGCTTATCAAAGGCTTCTTTACGAATACAAAAAATCATTTCAGTTAGTTGGAATACTTAGGATGGAGATACCGGAGAGTATTATACATGATTATATCACAGCTGAAGCTAACAATAAGGAAATCTACATTTTAGATCCAAATGGAGATGTTATTACAGCCAGTAATAAATCTGTGCTTGGACAGAATATAAAAAACAACACTTATGTTGAAAGGGCTTTTGAAAAAGATCATGGACAGTTTGTAACTCAAGTGAATGGGCACGAAAGATTGATTGTTTATTATACTACTTATAACAGCTGGAAGCTTATAGGTGTGGTACCGCTGGATTTATTAAAAGAAAATACCGGCAAAATTAACAGTTTTATTATTGGTGTCTATTTTGCTGCAATTATTTCTCTTCTTATTATTACATATTTTATAGCCGAGGTACTTACTAGAAAATTAAACGTTCTATATGAAGGTGTTAAAAAAGTTCAAAAGGGAGAATATACCCATAAGGTAGATATGGCAGGTGAAGATGAGATAGGCCAGTTGGCTATTGCCTATAACCAGATGACTGATCAGTTGCAGTATATGTTTCATGAGGCATATGAGGCAAAAATTAAGATGAAAGAATTGGAATTTAAGGCTCTGCAGTCCCAGATCAATCCACATTTTCTTAATAACGTTTTATCTTCCATAGGGTGGCTTGCAATGAAGAAAGGGGCGCCGGAAGTGCGTCAAATGGCCATGGAGACTGCGAAATTTTATCGATTCTCCCTCAGTGTTGGTAATGATATGGTTACGCTTGCTGAAGAACTTGAGCAGGTCAGAGCCTATGTGGAAATTCAAAAGGTTAGATTTTCAAATTGTATCGACATTTCTTTCCAAATTCAAGAGAGTTTGTATCAATTTAAAATCATGAAACTTACACTTCAACCGTTGGTGGAGAATTGCATTAATCATGGAATGCGAGAAGATCATGTACTTTTGCATATCTGTTTGAGAGGCTACAGAGGAGATTTGTACAATGTACTGGAGATTGAGGATGATGGCGTAGGAATACCTGCGGATAGAATGTCTTCTCTTTTGATAGGAGATGCGGATGATGGGGATTCCAAGGTGGGGTATGGGATAAAAAATGTAAATGAAAGGATTAAACTACATTTTGGTCAGGACTATGGGATTCAAATGTTCAGTAAAGTAGATAAAGGAACCACTGCAAGAATTAAGTTACCACTTCTTTAATGAGCGGTATATAGTCGGTCGCAGAATATCGCAACCATTGATTTAACTGCGCTCCACGACAATTAATTGTTATTTTTCACTCCAGTGTGGTAAATATAAGGGATCACTAATCCACACCAAAATATTTCTCCTATATCGTTTTCAGCCTTTTTACAAAAGGTTTTTTTGTAGTACTTACTTATTCAATTTTCTAGCTGCATTTCAAAAAGTTATCCGCAGTTTATGTCATTTCCATTCTGCAATCGTCTGTGAGCGCTATATTGATTGTGCTTTATTGGTAATATTAATTGTGTTGTATTCTTATACGTATGTTAAATCTCTTATATATCATCCGAAAAGAAGATAGATTATAATATTTTATAGAAGGTACTTATATCTTGTATTTACAAG
>DATCID010000051.1:0-20255 GCA_036507975.1 Ruminiclostridium sp. | reverse complement strand
AAGGTCTAAAGGTCTATGGTATAGTAACAAGTTATACAAGTCTTTCTAGAGATAAGACTTATGTTTTTTCATAAACAGATTAACTCAATAGAGATCTGGAGGGATGAGTTTGAGCCATCTAAATGAGTTTCAAATAGTAAGGGATATAAATATCATTATCAAATTTTTGTCAAAACGCGATATAAATGAACTTTCCTGTAGAGCATTAGTTGATGAATTTGGGATTACGCAAGCTGATATGATAATAATTTTAGGAAACAGTATTCCGTATATAGTGGAATCAGCAGCAAAAGCTTATAAAAGTGGGTTAGCTAAAGACATAATGATAGTTGGGGGAATAGGACATTCAACCAAATATTTAGTTCAAAATGTACTACAAGATAATAAATATAAAGATATTGATGTAAATGATAAATCTGAAGCGGAGATATTAAGACAGATTATTGTAAGAAGAGAAAATATTGAGGAAGAAAAAATTATTATAGAAAGCAAATCAACAAATTGCGGTTCAAATGCTTACGAAGCATTAAATATATTGAAAGAAAAAGGGAAAGTTCCAGGATCTATAATATTAATTCAGGATCCTACTATGCAATTAAGAAGTCATGCTTCTTTTTTAAAAGCTTGGGCGCAAGAAAAAACATTAATCATAAGCTACTCTCCATTTATACCACAATTAAAGCTATCAGAGGGCGGATATGAATATATAAATAGTGAAATAAATGGGATATGGACTAAAGACAGATTTATTGATCTGATTATGGGTGAAATCCCAAGGCTAAGAGATGATACAAATGGATATGGTCCAAAAGGAAAAGGGTATATTGCTCATGTAGATATTCCTGAAAAAGTGCTGGATTCTTACAAAAAGTTATTAACCCACTACCTCGAATATAATGAAATTAAAAATAGGAAGTAGAATGAATTTGTTGGAGGTAGATGTCTGGTGTTATATTTTATTTATGAAATATAGGGGGTAACAGATGAATATACAAAAACTAATAATGTCTCAGTTCTGGGAATTGAAATATGAAATGTTGCAAGCATTAACCGGATTAACAAATGATGAAATTAGAACTCAAGGGATCGGTAAGCATTGGCCTATTGGCTGGATTGTGGAACATTGTATTTACGTTATGGATCGTATGATAAATACGCATATAACAGGGGATTTTTGTTTGACGCATAAAGAAAGTTTATTGCAATGGCCATTAATTGAGCCAGATGATAGCTACGACTATCTATCTATAGATGATTTGCAAATGAGATGGCTAAATGCTATTGAAATAACAATGAACAACCTTAATTCAGCTGATGAGGCTGCATTTCATTCATATTCAGAAACAGCATTTAGAAATGAAATCCTTGTTGAAAGTTGTCTTAGGGTAATAAATCATACTAATGCTCATTTGAGGAATATTTGGTGCCAAATAGGGTTGATAGGTAATACTTCTAAATGGCCTGAGCAAGGTATCTGGATGCCAAAAGAACTAGTATATACAGCGATAAAAAATGAATTAAATAACGAATTGCCAAAACTAAATAACTCCCAAAGTGCCTTTGTGAGAAAACTTGCAAAAAAATATTATAAAGATATTATGTACCACAATAAATTGGCCATTATGCAGTTTTGTGAAGACTTAATGTCAACTAAAGATATTTGGCTACAAATGATTGCATGCGATTGGATTAATAGGTCACTAGCGCTATTTAATGAAAATGATTTCTTCAATTTTGATCGTTGGCTAAAAAATTACATTACATGTTGGGGTAGCTGCGATGATTTTTGTAAACGAGTTATTAATCCATTCTTGGAAAGCTATGATGGACTTTATGAAGTGATAGTATCCTGGACTAAATCTGAAAACATATGGGTGCGGAGAGCTTCTTTAGTTAGCTTTATTAAATCCTCAAACAGCAGATATGTAGCTACCTATAGTTTTGAAAGAATAGGTGAAGTAGTTAATTTGCTTATAAAGGATAAGGAGAAATATGTTCAAAAAGCTGTTGGGTGGCTATTAAAAGCTGCATCTATAGCTAATCAAGACAAAGTTATTGAGTTCCTGAAATGCCACAACAAAGAGATGTCTAGATTGTCATTTACATATGCAATTGAAAATCTGCCAGAAGACATTCAAAAGGAACTCAGAGAAATTAACTAATATCAATTAATTTATTGGGGAGGTTTAAAATGTTTAGAAAATTCTTTAATCTCAAATTTGGGTATGTCCAGGTAGAGGAATTATTTAAAGCAATCTTTATACTTGGATTAATGCCAATAATACTATATGGAATTGTAAGTATATTTTTTGCAGATACAGGGTTAGCAGGCTTAACACATATGTTAAGTTACCGAGGTTCTTCAGGAGTTACTTTTGGTCTAGGTTTATTAGTATCTGGTTTAATTACAGTATTCATGATTTTAGTTGCTATTGTTATGTGGAAACTGATTTGTGAGCTGCTATTTCTTGTTTTTAGGAGTTTAGAAGTTTTCATTAAAAAGGACGATTATTGAAGCATGACGTTGAAAACAACATTGGACTATATGCTGCTTTTACGCCAAATTTTATTGAAGGATTTTCAAGTAAAGTGAGTATTGATTTTAAGAAATGGATAGAAGGAATTTAGTGAGTTAAAGGAGTATAGTTCCATGCATGACTATAAGATGATACAGCTTCAACCCAAGGATTACAAAAAGTGCAGTAATATTTGGGATATGACAAATCAACCAAATACTCAAAAATGGTTTAATGAACTTGTTAGTGGCAATAGAATTGTATTTGTGTATACAAGAAATGAAGAATTTATTGGTGAAGGTGCTCTTGTGTTTGAAAATGGAGATGCTGATTATACTATTCCAAGACAAAGGGTATATCTTTCAAGAATGATTGTTAAAAAAGAATATCGTAATCAAGGAATTGGACGTATTATCATAGATTATCTTATTGAGTATGCAAAACAACATGGTTATCAAGAGATGGCATTGGGCGTAGATATTGATAATTATAATGCAAAGCATCTTTACGAGATAACAGGTTTTACAGATATAATTTTTGAGGGTGAAGATGAAGCTGGAAAGTATGTTAAGCTTATGAAAATTTTATAATGCAAAGCTTATGATGCATAATAATTATTTATAGGGAAAAACGGAGGCATCATGATTAAAGCAGTTATATTTGATATGGATGGCGTGATTATTGATAGTGAACCTTTACACTTCGAGTCAGATAAAATGACAATGAAGTTTTATGAAAAAGAGATATTAGATGAAGAATTAAATAATTATGTTGGTGTGTCTAATCCAGTAATGTGGGCAGAAATTCGGGATAAACATAATTTAATACCAACAGTTGAGGAATTATTAGAAAAGCAGTTCTCTTTCAAAAAACATTTGATTGGAGACAAAAAGTTAGAACCGATTGTAGGTATAAGAAAACTTTTAGAGGACCTAAGAAGTTCTGGAATAAGTATTGGATTAGCTTCCTCATCTTCAAAAGAATTTATTGAATTAATATTGAGTAATCTTGAAGTGAAAGAGTATTTCGATGTAATTATAAGTGGAGAGGACGTACAAAAGAGTAAACCGGCTCCAGACATATTTCAAAAAGCAGCAAAGGGACTTAATGTAGAACCTTTTAACTGTCTGGTTATAGAAGATTCAATGCATGGAGTAAAGGCTGCAAAACTTGCTGAAATGAAATGTATAGGTTTTAGTAATCCAAACTCAGGAAAGCAGGATTTATCTTTAGCAGATGCTATTGTTGACTCAATAGAGGAAATAAATCATAGAAACTACTGAAATGGGGAGTACATATGCAAAAAAGAATAATTATGGTAGCATTTCTTTGCTTGGTTTTAGTTGGATGTAATAATGAGGTACAAAGCGATATAAAAACTCATGTTTCTGATACAACTATGCAAGCATCAAGCCCAGATAAGCCTGCAGCTGCAGATTCTGAATTAACTGCTGTAAACAAAAGTGACTTATACGGAATAGCTTATAATGGTAACAATTTATATGTTGCAGTGGGTTCAAAAGGAAAAATTCTAACATCTACAGATGGAGTAGGCTGGACAAACAGTCAATCAGGAACCAATAAAACTCTACAGTCAGTTACCTGGGGGAGAGAGCAATTTGTTGCGGTTGGTGATGAAGGAATTATATTGACTTCAAAGGATGGAATCAACTGGATACCTGTTAATTCGGTCATAAATGCTAGTTTCCTAAAGGTGAAGTGGACTGGGAGTATGTATATCGCTGTGGGAAACGGACGCATTCTTACTTCCTCAGATGGTGAAGTATGGACTGAAAAGAAAGTTCCTGTTCTAAGGATAAATAATGTCTCAGATGATAAAATTCCATATAATATTTCGGATGTTTTATGGGATGGAATGCAGTATATCGCTACAGGTGGTGGAAACTTTATCTTAACGTCTACAAATTTGGATAATTGGGTTGTCAGAGTACCAGATTCACGGGGGACGGGTATGTTTTGCAATTTAGCCTGGACTGGAAAACGTTATGTAGCTGTTGGTGACCATTTGGCAATGATAACATCTTTGGGTGGGCATAGCTGGACGAATGAAGGTGTTAGGATTAACAAAATAGAAAGTGTAGATGATTCATATACCTTATGCCTAAATAGTGTTATCTGGGGACAGGATAAGTTTATAGTTGTGGGACAAAGAGGGTTGATTCTGGCGTCTACAAATGGATTGAACTGGGAAGTGATCCCAAATGATTCAAGCCCAAGCCTTAATCAGATTTTAGGGGATGGAAAGAAGTACATAGCTGTGGGAGCTTCCGAGACAATAATAACCTCTGTAGATGGAGCAAAATGGGCATCTGCTTTATAAGCAGTATGAGTAGGGGGCGTTTATATCACACTAATTTATGAATGTAGCTATTAAACGTGGAATTGAGGTGATATAATACTGGAAAAAGCTTAATTACAGGCCTTTCCATATTAAAATAATTTTTTGGAGACAATATGAAAAATATTATAAGACTATTTAAACTTTCAAAGCCTTGGGCAAAATATCTCATTGTGTCAACAGTTGCACTATTTTTAATTTCAGGTATAAACTTATATGCACCTTATGTTACAAAGCAGATAATCTCAATAATGGAAACTGGCAATTATAAGAACTCAATTCAAAGAGTTATAACACTTTCGCTTATACTTCTTTGTTGTTTCGCGTTAAGAGCAGTATTTCAGTTTTTTAATAATTACTTTTCTCATGTAGCTTCATGGCGACTGGTAGCCCGTCTACGGTGCATGCTCTATGATCATTTGCAAAAATTATCAATGAGTTATTATCATGATAAGCAGACAGGTCAGCTTATGTCAAGAGTTGTAAACGATACAGCTACCTTCGAAAACCTTATTGCACATGCTATTCCAGATCTTGCTACAAATATTATTACCCTTGTAGGTGTTTTAATAATTTTACTTTTCATTAATCCGTGGCTTACATTACTCGTTTGTATTCCTATACCATTTATAGCCCTGTTGTCGGTAGTGCTTCGTAAAATTAGAAGATATTTTAAACTGGGTCAGGCTAAAATTGCAGAGCTTAATGCAGTCCTGCAAGATAATTTTTCGGGTATGAAGGAAATTCAGGTTTTTAATAAGCAGGAATATGAACTTGGTAGAATAACTGAAAAGTCAACTGAACATTCATCAGCACTTATAAAAGCACTATTTTATTCGGGAATATTAAACCCTGCTGTCAATTTTATCTCCTCAATTGGTACTGTCATTGTTCTGATAGCAGGTCCGATACTAGCACTCCGTTCAGGACTTAGCATCTCTGATGTTGTGGCATTTCTATTATACCTAAATCTTTTTTATGCTCCAATCTCTACTCTTACCCGCGTGGTTGAGGATATGCAGCTAGCATTAGCTGGTGCTGAGCGTGTGTTTGAAGTGCTAGATACTGAACCGGATATCAAAGATAAACCAGAGTCGAAAAAAGTTGGTAAGCTTACTGGAGAGTTAGAATTTAGTAATATAAGCTTTTCCTATAAAGATAATATTCCTGTTTTAGAAGACATTAGTTTTGAAGTTAAAGCGGGTCAGATGCTTGCTCTAGTGGGCCCCACAGGAGTTGGCAAAACAACAATATCTGCACTAATCGCTCGTTTCTATGATCCGAATTCAGGAAGCATAACGATGGATGGTATTAATATTAAGGATATGACTTTGGAAAGCCTTAGAGATCAATTAAGCTTAGTATTGCAAGATGTATTTCTCTTTAATGGCACAATCTCTGAAAACATTGCATACGGCTGTAATAATGCTACACAAGAGGAAATAGAAAAGGCTGCTGAAGCGGCCTGCATAGATTCATACATAAGTTCGCTACCCGAGAAATACGAAACAGTTGTAGGTGAACGAGGAGTAAGATTAAGCGGGGGACAAAAGCAGCGTATTTCAATAGCTCGATCAGTTTTAAGAAATTCTCCGATCTTGATTTTAGATGAAGCTACTTCATCAGTAGATACTGAAACTGAAACTGAGATTCAAAATGCTATTAATAAAATAGCTGGTACCAGAACTTTGATAGTTATTGCGCATAGGTTATCTACAGTAAAGCGTGCTGATAAAATTATAGTACTGGAAAATGGCATAATAGCTGAGCAAGGTAAGCATGAGGAGCTTATAAAACAAAAAGGCGTGTACGCAAATCTTTGCAATATTCAAAGCTTGATGTAGATGGTAAAGTGCCTCTCTACAGACGAGATCAGCCAAGGAATTTTATTGAGGGGGGAATGTAGATGAAGCTTGCAATTTCTATAAAAAAGCTAACAAAGAAATATGGAAATACCACTGTACTTAAAGAGATTGATCTTGAAGTTAAGCAAGGTGAAATATTTGCTCTACTAGGTTCTAACGGTGCGGGAAAAACCACAATGCTTGAATGTATTGAGGGAATACGTAAATATGACTCTGGAGAGATTTCAGTTCTTGGATTTTCCCCGGAAAGCCATGAGATGAGAAAAGTAGCAGGTGTCCAGTTACAGTCAACTTCACTTCCCGCAAATATTAATGCAAAAGAAGCATTAACCTTATTTTGCAAGTGGCAAAAGGTACCTGTTAGGTTAGAATTGCTAGATATATTTGGGTTAAAGGGTTGCCTAAATAAGCAATATAAAGCAATGTCAACCGGTCAAAAACGAAAGCTTCATTTAGTGTTGGCTGTTGCAAGCAATCCTAAAGTGATATTTCTTGATGAGCCAACCGCAGGACTCGATGTTGAAGGTAGAGCAGCTCTACATAATGAAATACGTAGGTTAAAACAAGGCGGAATGACGGTAATAATGGCAAGTCATGATATGGCAGAGGTGGAAGCCTTGTGTGACAGAATCGCTATAATAATCGAGGGGAAGCTAGCATTTATTGGCACACCTGCCGAGATGACCTTCGTGGGTAACAACAATAGCAAGATTAGTATTAAAATAGCGAATGGACTTTCAAAAAAAGATTTTAAGTGGAGCACATTTTTAAGCGAAGAAAATGGATACAGCATATATTCAACAACTAGCATTAGTGATTCACTACTAGAGCTGCTAGAATATGTAAAAGAGCTTAAAAATGAAGTTCTTGACTTGAAAATAGACAGGCCAACTCTTGAGGAACGCTTTATTGAGATGATGAAAGGTGGTAAAGAGTAATGAGTGCATTCATATATTCAGTCACTTTACAGTGGAAACTTGATTTAAGAAATAAAGGAATTTTGATAGTATATTATATTGTACCACTCATTTTCTTCGCTTTAATGGGCACGGTGTTTACTTCAATAAATCCTATGGCAAAAGATACTCTAATCCAATCCATGTCCATTTTTGCAATAACGATGGCAGCTATTATTGGAGCGCCAACTCCATTAGTTGAGCTATATGGTAGCGAAATTAAAAAAGCGTATAAGGTCGGCAATATACCCTTGTGGATGGCTGCTGTGAGCAATTTCATTTCGGCCTTCGTGAACATTTTTATTGTAAGTCTTATAATATTTGTTGTGGCCCCAATAGCTTTTGGCGCTAAATTGCCTAGCAACTTAGGCTTGTATTTTGCGACGCTAATAATACTTATTATTGCTAGCTTAATGATCGGAACAGCGCTGGGGCTATTTGTTAAGAGCATTTCTAAACTAACGATGATATCGCAAATTATATTTTTGCCGGCACTTCTTTTGTCAGGAATAATGTTTCCTGCAAATATGCTACCAAAGTCTATGGTATATGTAGGTAAGTTGTTCCCATCATCACATGCTATGGGAATAATGACGAATTCTGCGCCAGAAGTATCAGCCTTTTTACCTTTAATAGTAATTATTTTTTTATTATTAGTAATAAACATATACAAATTGTCTAAGATGAAAATAGAATAAGGAAATGATACTCACTAATAAATATTATGTACTCAACTCTCCCAGTTAGAATTTACTAATCTTGGCAAGTGTACATACACTAGCTGTGCGACTGATAATGATTCTAACTGGGAAAATCGAGTTATTCATCTAAACCGTGGCATGTCTTCCAAATCATCAGTGTCTGGAATATTGGGGTCAGCGCTCAAATACTCGCCCCCATTTTTACCTCTTACTACGTTAAACCCTTCTAAAGCACCTTGCTTTGCCATTAATATCGCATGGTTCAGAGGACAGACATTACCATTTTCAAACATTACGTCAGTGACAGTCCCATCATCATTCTTTTTGATCTTGATAATTTTATTTTCACTATTCATTGGTCCACCTCTTCCTATACTCATATTTTTTGCTGATTTAACGAAAGAAGATTTGCAAAACATCTTCATAATATAGTATTTCAATTGTACTTAAACATTAAACTACCAATTGTTTTCACAAATAATAATAGAAAATGTGAGACAATCAATTCAAAATATTGTCTTGTAATTTGAGTTTGAGAAGTCTTACGAGCGAACTCATCATCTGATTGAGCATGAGTTGCTAAAATAATGATAAATTTAGATTTATAAACTTATTGATTGCAAATTTGAAAAATGATAAAATTTATATTATTGCCTGAACCGATTATTTCAGATATCACAAAAATAATAGTAGATACTTTACTTATGAATATTTATTGAAATATGATGGGGCTATGCTCTGAGAAATTAGAGCTGCTACGCCAAATTAAGGATTAATATCATAGTATTATATAATGAGTAAACACAAATCGGGGGATTAATGTTAACATACATTCTGCTTTTTATTGCAACATTTATAGCATACTTTGTAAAAGGGATAACAGGGTTTGGAAATACGCTCGTTATGGCGCCTTTATTCTCTTTCCTAGTACCCAATAGAGTTACAACGCCTGTTGACCTATTATTTAGCATTCCAACAAATATGTATATGGCTTGGAGAGAACGCAAGGAAATATCTTTGAAAGTTGTAATACCACTATCGTTAATGATGCTAATTGGCATTATTCCTGGGACTTTTTTATTGGAAGTAGGTAATGACTGGTTACTAAAATCTTTTTTAGGGATAATTGTAGTCGGAATAGGTTTTGAAATGATGACTAGAAAGACCTCTGATAATGATAAGAAAAAGAATCCTGCCTTTCTTGTGATTATAGGTATTATCTCAGGTTTGATGGCAGGAGTTTTTGGAATTGGTGCGCTTTTGGTGGCATATATAAGCAGAACCACTGACAATAGAAACCAATTTCGTGCAAATATTTGTTGTGTTTTTTTAGTGGAGAATATTTTTAGACTTGTTATATATATAATTAGGGGGATATTAAACAAGGAAATACTGCTACTGGCTCTTTTCTTATCACCAGCAGTAATTCTAGGCTTGCTAATAGGTATAAAGGTTGATTCAAGAATGAAGGAAGAAGTAGTAAAGAAATCAATTATTGTATTATTGATAATTAGCGGAATAGTGCTGTGCTTAAAAAGCATACTATTTCATTGAACGATTGGATTACTTCAACAGGTAGAATTTAAAAAATATATAGATGTGGAAGAAAAAATATGTAACTGGGGGAAAAAACTATGGAAATAAGAACGATGACGATCAATGATTATAAAGAAGTATCTAAATTATGGTCTAATACTGCAGGAATGGGCATGAGAAGTTTAGATGACTCAGAAGCAGGTATAGCAAAATTTTTAAAGAGAAATTCCACAACCAATTTTGTTGCGATTAGAGAAAACCAAGTAGTTGGAGTAATATTAGGTGGTCATGACGGTCGTAGAGGTTATATTTATCATACCGCTGTAGATATTGAATATCGAGGAAATGGGATAGGGAGCAAAATGGTTGAGACAGTAGTTATTGCTTTTGAGAATGAAGGAATTAATAAGGCTGCTTTAGTTGTTTTTAAAACCAATGACACTGGTAATCAGTTCTGGAAGTCTATGGGGTGGGAAGAACGCCTTGATTTAAATTATTACAATTTAAGTATAAATCATGAAAACATATAATTGTAGAACTACCAATAATAGGATATAATGGATGGTTAAGTTAATGACGCTGCCATTAGTAATTCGCGCCTAATCCCATTGTTTACAAATCCTATTTCCTCAAAGCTGCATCAATATTTTTAGTACCATGTATTATATTCACCAGTATTTCATATTTTTTTAGTTCTCCTGGGAGAATATACTGGAGAGTTCCATCTTCTCTTGCTTTATCTCGGCCAAGAACGTGGCAATTGCCTGGTTCTAGTCCTAAAACATATTCTCCTGCACCCATAGATTTCCACTGAGTAAACAGAGGTAACTGTGAAAGCTTATATGTTATTGTAACAAAAAGCTCAAGCTTATTATTTATAATTCCCACTATTACATCTCCATTTTTATCACATTCCATATTGTGAAAGAAAACCTGTTCCTTACATTTATCGATGGGAGATGATATTTGATTGTACTCAGAGATACCTTTTTGTGCGTCAAGGTTTCTAGGTATCACATTTTTGGTGGGAAGAATAATGCGGCTACCCATGTCAAGCAATGGGTAGCCAAAATTAATATGATAAAGCAGCATTAATGGAGATACTTCAAATCCCAAGTTTTCAACAGTATCAACTATTTTAAAGCTGGTACCATCTACATCACAGGAAATGCATCTGCTAAGTATCATATTTTCACCAAACATTCTTGCTTCCTTCATCTTTCCAGATACAGAAATGGTGGCATCATCTTTGGAAAAATTCACTTGAGGACTTACTTCATAAGCAGGTGTGTTTGATATTACACCATGCAAACCTAGCTTTTCCCCGTTATCAATGCATGCAGCGCCCATATAGGTTAAACCACATGTGGTAAGAAATCCAACATTAAAGTTTTTTAAAAAACCTTTTGACTCATCTTCACAAAAATATTTGGAACCTGTAAGACCAGTGCTTGACATAAAGCTCAAATTAATCCCATTGTAGTTCAGATGAGCAATGTCCATTCCCATGTCGGGTAAAATAGTGAAGGATAAACCTTTTACGGTATAAACATCCAGCGCTCTCATCCCGTCAGCTTTAGAGCCAATAATATTGTAATCCTTAATACCAAAAAGCTGTGATGTATCGCCAATATGGCGCATTAGATTTTTCTTATCTATCATATGCATGCTCCTTTATAGGACTAGCATATATTGGTGAAGGTTTTAATTATATACCAATATATGCTAGTCCTTTTTTGTACAAAATGCAATTAATATTGATTGCATAAAAGATATTGTGCAGGTTCGTTTTCTTCTATTAATGTAAATCGTGGAGATTGCTCATAAAAACGATTATCGGTATTATCATCATTTAGAGTGGATACCTCACCCAATAAGATAGACCCATGTCCTTGCTCTGCCCAAAATTTGTGATAAAGCTTCTGCTGGAGACTGATACTCTCGCCGGGCTTTAACCGAATAATCTCACCAGAAGGGACTTCATAGTTCCTACCATCTACAGAAACCATAACTGGACATTTGGAAAACTCACCTTCTTCTGTTGAGTTATACAGCTGTATCATCAAATTTCCACCGCCACGGTTTATAATATCCTCCATTTTACTTGAGTGAAAATGAAAAGGAGTTATTTGATTTTCCTGGGATATAATAATTTTTTCAGCATAGGGTTTTTTATATTTATCATTGGTAATAGAACCATTTCTTATGGTAAAGGCAACAAAGCCATAACTAACAAAATCACTATATCCAAAGTCGGTTACATCCCAACCAAGCATCGTATCTTTAATTTCATCATATTCGGATGTTTTTGCTTTCCATCCATCCGGAGTCCAGAAAGCAAATGGTGGAAGAGAAAAGTTTAATTCTTGTGTAAATATAATAGCTTCACTTATAGCACGATTAATTTCAGAGCGTTTCAAATCCAGAACCCCTTTCGAGTTAAAAAATAATGGACCGCTATAATGCGGCCCATTGCTGCATTATAAAGTAATTTTTAGTGTAATTATTTCGAATGGTTTTGCTTGAATATATACACATTTGTTTTCTACATCAAGTTCCTTAATAGAATCTTCTTTTAGGTTTGTAAGGTCAATTCTTTTAAGATCAAAGTTAAACTTAATCTTACCAGCCACAGCTTTGTCTGTTGAATTGAAGAATCTAAGAGCATAATCTTCGCTGAATTCACATTTTTTAAATGCGGATATAATAAACTCTCTATTATCAAATTCAAGCATTGAGCATTCTGGAGCAAGGCATCCGCTTGATGATACAGGAATTTGGAAAGCTTTCATAGGAACGTTGTATTCATGTGCACTCACATATGTTTCACTTTCCTGCCAGTCATTCTTGTGAGGAATAATGCTGTACTCAAAGTTCCAGGTACCAATACACTGACCTTCTGGAGCTCTCTCATTCCAACCACCAGGAGCTTTACGAGTCTTGATCTGCTGTCTGCTGATTTGCTCTACGCAACGCAAAAGAGTAATAGCTACTATTGACTGACCATTTTCATTATAAACCTCATACTCATTTAATCCACGATTTGCAATAGTTAAACCAAAGGCTCCATCATTTACCTCACAGAAATCCTTTTCAGGATGAGTGTAGAATAATTCCTGCCAGTTTGGATCTAGTGGAGGATTAATAGGCCTCTTATCAACGGAGAATATACCTGATGACCAAGAATACTCAGACTCCACTCCAGTTGGGAATAATACACGGAGCCTATGATATTTAGCCTTGTTATCTACAGTTGTTTTTATATCAACTCTTTTTATTCCAGCATAAATTGTAACCACTGTCTTAAATGAACAAGCTACAGTAGTATCAGTGCGACCAATATTTAAACCAATTACAGTTTCTGGTAGATTCATTATTCCTGTAATTTCAAATGCCTGTTTTAACCTATTTCGCTCAAGCATTCTTGTCCTTATTGAGCTAGGATCCGCACATACGATCCGATCTTCTTCAGGAGGACAATAGGTATATTCATCTCCACAGTCTCCACTATCTGCAAGTACGTTAATACCGGTTAATTCTTTTCCTGTTATACGATCAATTATTGTTATACTTCCATCATCCAAGCAGGGTGAAACTTTGTAGTATTCATTTTCTAAAGAGATGCAATTCATATTGGAATTTGTTATAATGTCATTTTCTTCATACAAAGGTACCACTTTAAAGGTTCTGTAACCCATTGCAGGAATCGCATTTGCAAGGAACGTAATTTTACAACGGTTTACATTATACTGATGCGGAAATCTAAAGTAATCCAAATCAAGCTTGTTACTAATAAATTTGCTACCCAGAATACAGGGGAGCTCTGTTTCACCATCAAATATTTTTACCGCTGTAGGCAAACTGCGTTTCGTTCGCAATTCCTCGCCACTTACCTTCAGGTTTAATCCATCCTGTGAGTCAGCACTGTAGTCAAGAGATGATAACATTGTCTCATCAAAATCCATTATAGCTTCAACAGTATCAGTACGCGTATTTGCAGTTGTATTCATTACGGTTATTGCATATTCGCCATCAATTGAGGAGGTGTCTATTTTATGATAAAATTTATTAACTTTTTCAAATAATTCAGCACCGATTTCATAAACCTGATTATATCTATAAAGCATATCACGATGCACATCATCAATAGAACAACCACAAATACTGTCGTGAGGAAGATTTTTTAATAAATATTTCCAAGAGGTCAGCAGTATGTCTTGTGGGTATTCGTTTCCCTGCATGGCTGAAATAGTAAAAATAGGCTCAAGATAGTTCTCTAGCAGGTGTGAGGCCTTGTGATTTTCCTGCTTCAAGTAAGTTCTTGTGGATAAGGTGGAAGCAAGCAGAATCGATTTATTCACACCACACAATTCGCCGGAGACAGATTTTAAATCATCAGGAAGCAACTTTTTTATGTCATTAATGAAAGTAGGGAGTGTAGTGTGGATCACTGTTCCTCTTGTCATAATTTTGTTGGTTTCTTCTATTAAACTGGACAGGTAAGGTACGGGCTCCAAATGATCACCGCCATTTGAGAGATAAATTATATCAGTGGTTGCAAGTGGGGCAAATCTCTCAACATAAGTATCAATCCTCTTTGCTGTAGCAACAGGATCATTAGGAAATTCAGCACCAGTGGAATAGCCATCCGGCATAAGAATAGTTAGAATTTTTGTTCCATCAGGAGCTTCCCAGTAAAATTCAGTTTTGTCTATTTCAGCTGTAGCGCCACGCCAAAACATAATTGTATCCATGCCAAGCTTACTGAGTATTTGAGGCATCTGAGATGGATGACCAAAAGAATCGGGCAGGTATCCTATTTGCATTTTTTCCACTCCGAAGTCTTTTGCAATTCGAGATCCCATGAGATAGTTTCTTATATGGGATTCTCCAGTTATCAATATTTCGTCAGGCAAAATATACCAAGGGCCTATGACGATTCTTCCGTTTTTAACGTACTTTTCCAACCTTTCACGATTGTAAGGCTTAACTTCTAAATAGTCATAAAGAGGTAATGTTTGTCCATCCATCATAAAAGATACAAAATTTGGGTCGTTATCTAGAATATCAAGCAAGTCATCTATAAAATGAACCAGTTTAATGCGGGTTTGCTGAAAATTCATGTACCATTCTCTGTCCCAGTGAGTCTTTGTAACCATATATATAGTATATTTTTTATCCATTGTTTTACTTCCTTTCTTTATTGAATGTAGGGTAATTAGTACTTGCTTTATCCTATCCTTTTACTGCACCGGCTGTTAGCGCCGCTACAATGTATTTTTGTAAGAATACGAATAAAATTATTGTTGGTAAAATTGCAACTATGCTGGCACTGGCAAGATAATGAGTTGTGATCTGAGACAGTGTTGATTGGAGATTAACAAGCATTGTAGCAATTGGCATCTTGCTAGGAGTATCGATCAATATATAAGGAATAATAAATTGTGACCAACTAAGAATAAATATTAGTAATACTGCTGAAAATATTCCAGGTGCTATTACAGGTAGTATAATTTTAACAACAGTTTGTGGTCTGCTACATCCGTCTATGACAGCAGCTTCATCAAGCTCCTTTGGAATAGTATCAATAAAGCTTTTTAAAAACCATACTTGAAATGGTGCTGATGTTGCAATATAAATGCAAATTAATCCAGTATGTGAATTTAGGAGATTCAACATACTAAAGTACCTATACAGAGGAACGACTACTACAAGAGGGGAAATCATTTGAAACATTAATATAATAAATTGTAACGGTTTGCTAAATCTGAATTTCATCCTCGAAAAACAATATGCTGCGGGTATTGTTATGGCAAGAGTACCAATAATCGTACCAAGCGTTATCTTAATAGAGTTCCAAACTCCGCTTAAAAGATTGACTTGGAAGATTACATACTTATAATTATCAAATGCAAACGAATCTGGTAATATCGAAGGTGGTATCCGATATAGCTCCGGAATGGTCTTAAAAGACAAAGATAATGTCCAGAGTAGTGGGAACAGGAAAAACACTGAAACAAATATATAAAATAAATAGAGAGAAATTTTCGTTAACACAGATTTTCTTTTCACTGACATATACATTTAATTTTCCTCCCTATTTGCTCGAATATATAATGATGCAAATACAATATTTATGACAAGGAGTACAACTGCAATCGCACTACCTTTCCCCAAGTCAAGTTGTTGAAAAATTGTTCGATAGGAACTAAGTACCAAAACTTCTGTGCTTCTTCCAGGACCGCCACCTGTGAGTGACATGATCATATCAAAAGTATTAAATGTGTTTATAATATTAAGTAGAATATTAATCATAATAACTGATTTCATTGAAGGAACAATTATACTCAAAATTTTTCTAAAAGGTCCTGCTCCATCAACATCACTTGCTTCAATAACTTCTATTGAAACTGTTTTTAATCCTGCATACAGCAATATCATACTTTGAGCGGTTCCACGCCAAACATTAGCTAGTGTCATGAAGATCAATGCTAAAAATGGATTTGTTAAGAAAGCAATTGAGTGAAAGCCCATACTCGTTAATAAATAATTAAGAATTCCAGACTGTGATTCAGAATACAACAACTTCCATATGATCCCAATAGCAACCCCAGGTATTGCCCACGATATTAAAGAGATAGTTCTTGTTAGGACAGTACCATACATATTCTTTTTTTCCCCGTGATCTACTGCTAAGGCAATAGCAAAACCGAAAACAAACTGGAATACAACACTTACTGCTACAAAGAACAGGGTAATCCAAAGTACATTTAGAAACGAAGGATCCTGAAATACTCGAATATATGAATTTAATGTATATTTATAATCTGTAGATGTCATACTTGCATTGGTAAAGCTTGTTCTTATTACATCAATACACGGCAATAGAAAGAAGAGGAACAAGAAGGATAACAATGGGAGCAACCAGAGGAAAGGCCTCTGGTTGCTTCTGCTAATTACATTCTTCTTGTGCATGGATTCATTTTTTGTTGAACTACTTATTTGCTTTGTCATAAAACCTCACAATCGAAATATAATCAAGAATATTTTCTTTATTTCTTAGAATATTCCGCATCCACATTTTTAGCCATTTTGTCAAGTGCTTTCTCTGGAGTAGCAGCACCTGATATTACATCAGAAATAGCAACTTGGAATTCTGTAGAAATAAAGTTATATATTTCTACGCCAGGTCTAACAGTTGCAATATTTAGCGATTCTTTGAATTTTTGTGATATAGGATCTGTTTTGTATTTTTCAATCGAATCGTAAAGGCTTGGTCTAACTGGAAGATTACCAGAAGCTACGCAATATCCTTCAACACCAGCATCACCAACAAAAGTATCTATAGCAAACTGTGCTGCAAGCTTTCTCTTTACATCATCCTTGCTAAATACTCCATATGTCCATCCGCCTGATGTTGTTGTTGATTTTGCGCCTGCAATTACAGGTATCGGTGCCAACTCATAGGTTTCTTTAAATTTAGCATCGCCCATTATAGCGCCTATTTGTGTTACTAACCAGCTTCCTCCGATAAATGCAGCAACTTTACCGCCTGCTATATCTGCATTCATATCACCATCTGTCATGAAAGAAGTTACACGATTAGGAGTAATTCCAGTATCAATTGTCTTCTTTAAGAAATTAAAAGTTTCAAGCATATAGCCTCTGTTAGCACCTTCATTGAATACAGGTTTTCCTGCGTCATCAACAATTTTGCCACCCTGTGCCCAAAACCATGGCCAAATGTCACATGAAGTAGTTTCATTTTTCCCAGCTGGGAATAGGAACATATAGTCCCCACTTTTCTTTAACTCTTCACTTTTGCTTATTAATTCATCCCAATCCTTAGGAGCAGATGTGAACAGTGATTTCTGATAATAAAGGTTACGAACATCTGTATTATACCAAAGTGCGAGTGTTTTATCTGCTGGCTTCATAAGCTTTTGAGCAAAAGGGAACCAACTATCTACAGATATATTATTTTCAGCTAAAACGTCATCAACAGGCTGCAAATATTTCCAGTAACTTGGTAAAATGAAGCTGTCAATTGCAGCAAGATCAGGAGCATTGCCTGCTTGTGCTTGGATTAAAAGTTTTGCCATTGCATCCTGTATATTAACTGTTTGAGCAGTTAATTTTAATTTTACTTCTGGGTGTTTTTTAACAAACTCAATAGACTTTGCTTTTAGATAGTCTGCTACTGGTTTATTAGGAGAATCAAAAGCTTCTTGGGGTAGCCACGTAAGTTCAATTGTGGAATCAGCGTAGCCCACACTGTCGCTTGTTACTTCAGGCTCACCCTTATCGACTGAGGTAGATACATCAGATGTAGTAGAGGTGATTGATGAAGAGCTTGCACTGTTATTGGATCCACATCCATATAGTGCAAAAGACATAAGTAATGATAAAACTAGAATAAAGCTCAAGGTTTTTTTCATGGTATTCCATCCTCCAAAAAAATATTTTAATGCAAATGTACATATAATAACATGTATACACCTTAGTATTAGCATGTATATAGGTTTGTATGCAGAAGCACTATCTATAGTAAACACCTTTTACTAATGGATGTCAATAGCATTAGTAAAATAGTCTTACTAATTAGATTAAATGTATTTTGTTTCTTTTTATTATTTATTTAATTATTCTTTAATAAAATTGTATTGTTATTGGAGGTATCTTAAGCTTTTATACAATATATTGTGTAGACAAGCAAAAGAGCAAAATAAAGTAGGTGGAACTAATTAAAATAGATATTAGATTGACATAAATTGAAATTTATGAAAAGATGAAAAATAGTACTTGTTAAAAACAATTTTTAATAAGTTTTTATAAGGAGAAAAATCAAATGAAAGTCGAAAATAGAGGTTTTAAAAAACCTAGGAATACCCAGTACCTTAGGGATTCTAATAGAGCAGAAATATTGAGATATCTGGCAACAAAGGGGACGGCAAGTAGAATTGGGCTATCAAATCAACTGAGACTCACAAAAATGGCAATTAGTACAATTGTAGCCGAATTGCTTGAAGAAAATCTACTTGAGGAGTGCGGACCTATAAATGGAAGTCTAAATCAAACGGCTAGTGGATATTCTGGAAGAAAGGCAATAGCACTCGCAATTCCCAATTATCGTATAAATGCTATCGGAATATTTATATTGCGCTATCAAATTAAAGGTATAGCAATAGATATCAAAGGAAATATAATATATTCAACAAAAATTGATTTACCGATTGATACTAATAATGAGAACTTTATAGAATTAAATATTACCTTGATTCAAGAGATTTTAAATGCCACTAGTTCAACTAAATTTACTGGAATTGGAATAGCATCTATTGGGCCTCTAGATATATATAAGCAGAAAATTTTGAATCCACCGAACTTTAGAGATATTCACGAAGTTTGTATTGGTGATATAATACGAGAGCATTTTGGGCTTCCTGTTTTTTTAGATAATGACATGAACGCTGGTGCACTCGCTGAACATTTATATGGAATTGCAAAAAACATGAGAGATATTGTTTATTTGGGTCTTGGAAGTGGCGTAGGAGCTGGAATTATAGTTAATGGTCGCATGCTTCATGGCAGCGGGGGATATGCGGGTGAAATTGGACATATGTCAATACAAAGTGATGGGCTGAAGTGCTCATGTGGAAGAAATGGATGTTTGGAATTATACACAAACACTATTAGTTTATTGCAAAATGCGGGTGTTTCAACTATTAAAGAATTGCTTGAAGAGGAATCACGTGAACCAAGAAATGAAAGAGTTCAGCAATGTATTAAAGATTATTTTGAATCTATTTTAAATGCTCTAGTTACAATAGTGAATTTGTTTGATCCGGAAATTGTGATCATTGGGGATCAAGGTGCATATATAGTCCCTCTATTTATAGAAAAGCTTGAAGGAGATATGAATAAACTCATGTTTCAGTATGAAAATCAAAAGATTCATATAGCAGCATCTTCTTTTGGAGAAGCAGCACCGCTTGTGGGCGCAGCAGCACTGGTGTTTCAGAAGGTATTCAATAGC
The DNA here is from genome assembly GCA_036507975.1 of Ruminiclostridium sp. Taxonomy (GTDB): domain Bacteria; phylum Bacillota; class Clostridia; order Acetivibrionales; family DSM-1351; genus Ruminiclostridium. Next base: position 286 of record DATCID010000051.1, on the reverse strand, counting down.
GAGGTACCACTTAACTTGTGAGAAATCTATGGAAAAGTATACAAGCATATATTTGTTACACTACCAATAATAGGATATAATGGAGGGTGAATATAGCAATTTTCATAAGTGCTCAATTATTTTAATTTAAGGGAGGTACTAGTTCTATGAATATTACTTCGGGGCTTATATTTATTCCAATATTACTATATATTTTGCTTTTCATTTCGTTAGCTGTAATTGTTGTTTATGGATTTATCCTGTTAGTGAGATTTCTTCGTGCAGGAACTACGGCATTTAACATCTA
>DATCID010000050.1:0-86080 GCA_036507975.1 Ruminiclostridium sp. | reverse complement strand
CATGCCCTGCTCTCAGACCCCGAGGAGTAATAGATATTCTAGCCTTACCGACTATCTGTTTGTTGCTTTCGACTAAAGTGACAGCCTCAGCACTCCCATTTAAATAACATTTCGTGGCTCAATAACACGGCCTACCAGCTCCCCGTCCTACGCTTAAACCTAAGGTCACCCTTTCGGTTCCAAGGAATGGATAGCGGTGGGCGGCTCACCCTTTCCGCACAGGATTTCCACCTGCTATATCTTAGGCGCTTTCTTGGCGCTCCACTTTTCATTTTTCACTTTTCACTAAGGTTTTAATCCTTCACTAAGGTTTTAAGCATTGGTTTTCCCCCTAGCCCTTCACTCAAAATTAGGGTGGCATATGCCACCCTAATCTTATAATTTCATATCATAATAAACAAAGTCTTATAATATTGCCGTACTATTTTGCTAACCCATATTGTTTCATAGCCTTCAGATGCTCTGCATAGGTCTTTGTAAACTTAGTAGTTCCATCTCCTGTTGAGAAAAAGAACATATACTCAGTATCCTCATCAGGGTACAATGCTGCATTTATCGAGTCCATACCTGGAGAGCAGATCGGTCCTGGTGGAAGCCCCGCATGAATATATGTATTATACGCATTATCGATTGTTGTGTCCTTTAAAGTTATCTGCTCATGTACTTTTCCCTCTTGGTTGAGGAATATATACTGCAACGTTGCACAGGACTGAAATTTTTTCAAGTTCTGATCCTTGTTATCCAAACGCCTATGGAATACAGCTGATACTAGCTTTCTATCCTTGCTTGAACTTACTTCTCTTTCAATAACCGATGCAAGTGTAATAATCTGATCCATAGACATTCCAAGTTCTTTAGCACGTTTGTAGTGCTCTTCGGTTAGTTTGGATTTAAAGTTTGTCAGCATTTCAGTTATAATAGTTTTTTCATCAGCGTTCATAGCAAACTCATAAGTATCTGGAAACAAGTAGCCTTCTAGTATATATTCGCGATTATTTATATTTTTAATTTGCTTAATAAAATCAAAATCATACTTATCAGACTTCATTGCATTGTTAAATTCATCCTCAATCGCAATACCTTTTTTAACAAATACTTTGGCAATCTGTTTATATGTCAAACCTTCTGGAATAGTAACCTTCACGCTTTCTGGCTTTCCAATCAGTATTGTCATTATGGAATCCAGTTCCAAACCCTTCTTCAATACATGGGTACCTGCCTGATACCTGCCATCAAACCCATTCATCTTTGACACAAGTTTAAAAATTTGAGGCTTTGCTATAATTCCCTGTTCGCTGAGTATATCGGCAATATGGGTTGTATCTGATCCCATTGGTATTTCAACTAAAATTGCTCCTGGAGAGGTAACACCAATCTTAACCTCAGTTTTAACTACATCACCACTATCAGATGCTATAGTACTTTTATAAGAATATGCTGCCCCCACAGAAAACATAAATACAAACACGATTATTACAGTTAATAAAAAAGTCAGTCGCTTGAGGCCTGCAGATATTAAAAACAAACCCAAAAAGATCATTACAAGTCCGAGTACTGTTAAGAAAGCATTCAGTGTCCCATAGACAGCGTCATAGCCCTTTAATAAGGTACCTACATAATTCATTATGTAGGGTACTGATAAAAATATACCTATAACAATTAATGAAATCCCCAATAACGCAACTTTCAATTTTCTATTCATTAATATTTGACTCCAATCTTAAGGAATATCTATAATACATACTATAATATTGTTTTGCAACTTTGTCCATATTATAGGCAATTCACATTCTATTTTCTTCCCTTTGCTCTCATATCATTGTTCAAATTACGTTTTCTCAAACGGATACTCTTTGGTGTCATCTCAACAAGCTCATCTTCTGCAATAAACTCCAAGGACTGTTCAAGACTGAAGACTACAGGAGGAGTAAGTCGAAGCGATTCATCAGTACCAGATGCTCTCATGTTTGTAATATGTTTCTTTTTACAAATATTTACAACCAAGTCTTCAGAACGTGCATTCTCTCCAACTATCATGCCTTCATATACCTTTGTTCCAGGATTAATGAAAAGAGTTCCTCTTTCTTGAGCATTAAATAGTCCATATTGAACTGCATCTCCAGCTTCCCAAGCAATCATAGAACCTCTTTGTCTTGTTGTTATTTCACCCTTGTATGGTTCATAACTATGGAAAACATGATTCATTATTCCATTTCCTTTTGTATCAGTCATTAGCTCGGATCTATATCCAATTAAACCTCTTGCTGGTATCTTAAACTCAAGTCTCATATATCCTAGGTTTGCAGATGTCATGTTAACCATCTCAGACTTTCTCTGTCCAAGCTTCTCCATAACCACACCCATAAACTCCTCAGGTACGTCAATCATAAGGTACTCCATTGGTTCCATGTTTTTGCCATCAATTTCCTTATTAATAACTGTAGGCTTTGAAACCTGAAATTCATATCCTTGTCTTCTCATTGTCTCAATTAATATTGAAAGATGAAGTTCGCCTCTACCTGAAACCAAAAATGAATCAGCCGAATCAGTTTCTTCAACCCTCATGCTGAGATTTGTATCTAGTTCCTTGAATAATCTATCTCTCAAATGTCTCGAGGTTATAAAAGTACCTTCTGTACCAGCCAGTGGACTATTATTTACACTAAAGGTCATTGATAATGTTGGTTCATCAATAGCAACAAATGGAAGTGGATCAGATGCACCAACTTCACAGATTGTATCGCCAATGGTTACATCGCCAACTCCAGATAAAGCAACAATCTCACCAAGTCTAGCTTCATTTGCTTCAACGCGCTTTAAACCTTCATAGGAATATAGCTTTGTTACCTTAGCATTGAATTGTTGTCCTTCTTTTTTACATATAATGACTTGTTGTCCCAGCTTTACAGAGCCTCTTTCAATTCTACCTATAGCTATTCTTCCAACATAATCATCATAGTCTATATTCGAAACTAGCATCTGCAAGGTTCCATTCATATCACCCTTTGGTGAAGGAACTTTATCAATAATTACATCAAACAATGGCTTTAAATCTTTTCTTTCTCCATATAAATCACATACAGCAAAGCCTTCTCTTGAAGAAGCGTATACAACTGGGAATTCTAACTGGTCATCATCTGCTCCAAGTTCGATGAATAACTCAATTATCTCATCTACAACTTCATCAGGTCTTGCTTCTGCTCTATCAATCTTATTTACAACAACAATAGGCTTTAGATTAAGCTGAAGTGCCTTTTTTAAAACAAATCTTGTCTGAGGCATAGCGCCTTCAAAAGCATCAACTAGCAAAAGTACGCCTTCAACCATTTTTAAAACACGCTCAACCTCGCCACCAAAATCTGCATGTCCAGGTGTGTCTACAATATTGATTTTAATTCCATTGTAATGTACTGAAGTGTTTTTGGATAGGATTGTAATGCCTCTTTCCTTTTCAAGGTCATTTGAATCCATTACTCTCTCAATAATTGCTTCATTTTCTCTAAAAACTCCGCTCTGTCTTAGCATTGCATCAACTAGTGTAGTCTTGCCATGGTCAACATGCGCAATTATAGCTATATTCTTTATATCCTGTCTAATGTCCACAAAAATTCTCCTTCGCAGCTTCCTTAAATTTTTAAACCTCTATAATTAAAAACCATTCTAATAAACGTAATAATATAATAATATCTAATATAAAAGTAATAAGCCACTAATAATTCTAATTTACTGAAGTTAAAATGTCAACCTCTAGTCGATATATTCAGCATATTGTCATACATAGTAGTATTATTTATGAATAGTTTGTGTAAATTTAATCCATACATACCATTAAAATCTTTTTTTATTCGATTTTTACTGCAAAATCCAAAAATTATTTCAGTTCAACAATAGTTACGCCGGCTTCGCCCTCACCTGACTTTCCAAGTCTAAAGCTTTTCGCATGTGGGTTATGCTTCAAATACTTGTGTAATCCGGCTCTTAAAGCACCAGTTCCCTTTCCATGTATCAGTGTTACTTGTCCCATTCCTGCAATACTAGCGTCGTCTAAGTATTTATCAACATTATCAATGGCTTCATCAAGCATCATTCCACGAAGATTTATTTCTGTGGACATATTTTGCGCTTTTAAAGTTCCTATTTTGCCATAACCCGATTTTTGTATTTGCAGCTTTTGCTCATCTACTAATTTGAGATTTGAAACATGTACATTTATTTTTATTATGCCAGCTTGTACATAGGCTTCTCCGTTCTTATCAGGTAATGATAATATAGTACCCTTCTGATTGAGGTTTACAATAAGGACTGTATCACCTGGCTTTAAGTTTTTAGGAGGTTTGACCAAGCCTTTCCTAGGCATAATGGACTCAACTAGCGAATCCTCCAAGCTGCTGATACTCTTATTTAACTTTTGGCGAAGCTCCTCTGTCTGCCTTCTAACCTCAGCCTCTTCCTGCTCCTTAACCAGTCTCTTCATCTCAGCAACAAGCTCATCAGCCTGTCTCTTGGCGTCCAATAAGATCTGTCTTGCCTCTTCCCTTGCCTTGCGAAGCTCCATCTCTTTCTCTGAAGACAGCTTGCTTTTTTGATCCTCTAAATCCTTCTTCAGCCTTTCAGCTTCTAGTCTGTAGCTCTCGGCCCTCATCTTTTCCTTCTCAGCCTCACTACGGTTTTTCTCAATACTTAACAGTATATCCTCAAATCGAATATCTTCTTGAGAAAGGAATTCCTTTGATCTTTCAATAATATCATCTGTCAGTCCCAAGCGTTTTGATATTGCAAACGCATTACTCTTGCCGGGAACACCAATTAGCAAGCGATAGGTTGGTCTTAATGTCTCCACATCAAACTCACAGGATGCATTTTCAACACCAATTGTTGATATGGCATATACCTTTAACTCGCTATAATGAGTGGTTGCAAGCGCCGTGGCACCAATTTGATGAAGACATTCAAGTATTGACATAGCAAGCGCAGCACCTTCAGTAGGATCAGTTCCTGCTCCTAGCTCATCAAACAAAACCAAAGACTTGCTGTTTACATTCTTAAGTATTTCTACGATATTTTTCATGTGTGATGAAAAAGTACTGAGACTCTGCTCAATGCTTTGCTCATCACCAATATCTGCATAAATTTTTTCAAATATGCTCATCTCTGTACCGTCATTAGCAGGAACATGCAATCCGCTTTGTGTCATCAGAGCAAACAAACCTACTGTTTTAAGAGAAACTGTCTTACCGCCAGTGTTCGGTCCTGTAACAATTAATGAATTGAATTTATCACCAATCCAAAAATCTATTGGAACTACTTTTTTTGCATCTAAAAGAGGGTGTCTGCCCTTCTTTATTATTATCTTACCTGACTGATTTATTCTAGGGCACATACACTTGTAATCAGCAGCTAGCCTCGCCTTCGCAAAAATAAAATCAAGCCTCGCCATGATGCTCATATTTGCATTTAGTTGAGGCAAAATAAGAGCTGCCTCCTGAGATAGTTCGGCCAATATTTTTTCAATTTCAGTCTGTTCCTTAATTTTTAGCTGCTTTATATTGTTATTCGCTTGCACTACAGCCATTGGCTCGATAAAAAGTGTAGCCCCACTGGAGGAGGAGTCATGCACCAAACCGGGAATTTCATTCTTGTACTCCTGCTTCACCGGTATTACATATCTATCTCCTCTGATAGTAACTACAGCATCCTGTATATACTTCTGATGCTTTGATGAGCGAATCAATTCATTTAGCTTGTCCTTTATAGATGCTTGATGATCTTTTATCTGACGCCGAATGTTTTTAAGTGTTGAACTGGCATCATCAGCGATTTCTTCTTCACTTAAAATGCACACATCAATTTTTTGCTCTAATCTAGCATTTGATTCTAGGCAAGAAATTAATTCATTAACAACATTGGCGGTGTCCTCATTTATTTTGTCACTAATATAGCTTTTCAGCTTCCTCGCTGCACGCAATACGCCGCCAAGACGCAGTAGCTCTCCTGGGTTTAAAACGCCGCCAATATCCAGTCTTTTTAGGCTAACTCTAATATCGCTAATTCCACCTAAGGGAGGTGACCCTCGCCTCATTATGCAGCTTACTCCATCGCTAGTTTCAGAGAGCATCTTTTCCACGGTATTAAAATCAGTTTGAGGAACGAGCTCATCTACTAGCTGTTTCCCCAATGCTGATGCTGTTAAGCCCTTCAATTTATCTATAATCTTTTCGAATTCGAGTACTCTTAGTGTTCTTTCGTTCATAATTGTTCCTTAATGTGAATCAAATTTTTTATTATCTTCATGACGAAGTTGCGCTCTCTTAATTTTTCCACTTATTGTCTTTGGCAATTCATCAACAAATTCAATAATTCTAGGGTATTTATATGGAGCAGTAATCTTCTTAACATAATTCTGAATTTCTTTTTTAAGCTCTTCAGTTGGCTCATATCCCTTGGCTAGAATTACTGTCGCTTTTACAACAGTACCCCTCACGCTGTCAGGTGCACCTGTAACCGCACATTCCACAACAGCTGAGTGCTCTATCAAAGCACTTTCTACCTCAAAAGGACTTATTCTGTATCCTGATGCTTTTATAACATCATCGTTTCTTCCAACAAACCACAGGAACCCATGCTCATCCCTATAAACAACATCACCCGTGTGATACATATCATCATACCATACTCTTGAAGTTGCCTCAGGATCTTTGTAGTAGCCGCAGAATAGCCCTGCTGGCTTTGCAGTGTCGACACCCTTTACTACAAGCTCGCCTTCCTCACCTACTGGACAGGATTTATTATTCTCATCCACTACGTCGATCTTATAAGCTGGGTTTGGCATGCCCATTGAGCCAGGGTCCACCTTCAACCATTCATAGTTTGCGACAATAACAGTAGTCTCAGTTTGGCCAAATCCATTTAGGATTTTAAGACCGGTTAGCCTTTGAAATCTGTTGAATATCTCTGGATTCAGTGGTTCTCCAGCCGTTGAACAATGAACTAGTGAGGATAAATCATATTTTGTTATATCATGTTGTAGCAAAAACCTATAAATAGTTGGAGGAGCACAGAAGGTCTTTATTTGATACTTCTCTATCTTCTCAAGCAATTTACAGGGGTCAAATCTCTCCATATCATAAAGGAACTGCACAGCTCCACATATCCACTGTCCATACAGCTTACCCCATCCAAACTTAGCCCAGCCAGAGTCAGCTACCGTAAGATGCAACCCATTTTGCTGAACTCTCTGCCAATATTTAGCTGTGACAATATGCCCCAAAGGATATGTAAAGTCATGAATCGCCATTTTTGGCATACTAGTTGTACCCGATGTGAAATAAATAAGCATTGGGTCACTGTTTTCGGTAGCCAAAGTGCCTACTGGTCTGTTCCAGCAATCAGAAACCAGCTCTATTTCACTATCAAAATTTGACCAATTCTCTCTTGCCCCTCCAACGAGGATATAGGTCTCAACTGTTGTTGAATCCTGCCTTGAGCTCTCTACATGCTCAATAATACCTGTATCATTAAATGCTACAATGGCCTTAACCTCTGCCGCATTATTTCGGTATACGATATCCTTCTTCATAAGCTGGTTTGTGGAAGGAATAAATATTGCTCCAATTTTTGAAGCAGCAAATGCAAAAAAGTAAAACTCAAACCTTCTTCTCAATATGAGCATTATTTTATCGCCTTTACTTATACCCAATGATGTAAGGTAATTTGCTGTTTTATCTGACCAATACTTTAAATCACTAAAGGTAAACCTTTTCTCATTTTCATCATCATCACACCAAACAAGAGCAAGTCTTTCAGGCTCATTTTTTGCATATTCATCTATTATGTCATAAGCGAAGTTAAAGTTCTCAGGAACATTAAGTTTAAAATTCTTACAAAAATCTTCATAGGAATCAAATTCAGTTTTTTCTAAATAACGTGCTTCCAAGCTCATTTGTACATCCTCCAATATTATTTTAAAGTAATATTATAGTTATAAATTTTGCTTCTTTTCCGTCTAATGCAACCATTTTGTGAGGAATTGTGGAATTATAATATAAAGAATCACCAGGCTCTAAATCAAAGCTTTCTTTTCCAATATCCACCCGCATCTTACCTTCTAAGCAATAATTAAATTCCTGCCCCTTGTGTGAAACCATTTTAGGGCTGCTACTAGGATCAAGTACAACAAACATAGGCTCTATTTTTCTGTTGGAGTATTTGTAGGCCAAGCTTTCAAAGACATACTGATCATATCTTTCAACCTTTAACCCTTCTCCTTTTTTCACAAAGCATATATCATGCAGTTTCGGTGACGTACCTGTTAATAGCTCCGTCATATCCACCTGAAAATAGTCAGCTATTTCATACAACATACTCACTGGAATATCATTAACAGCATTTTCATATTTTAAATAGTCATCTATATTGAGTCCAATAGCGCTTGCGACATCTATCTCCGAATATCCTGCTAAAAGCCTCAGTCCCTTTATCCTGACCGCAATATCCTTGACCTTTTCATTCATATATTAACCTCCGTGAGCCGCAATAGCGGCAAAAAAACTAGCAAACACCTTAATTATAACATAATAATTAAGGTGTTTGCTAGTTTCAAAATGTTTAAACATTGTTAAATTCACAGCAGAATCAATCTTTAACTTTATCCCTAATTGCAGGAAATATCCAAAACCCAAGTGTCATACTGATAAGACATGCAGAAATGCCAAAAAGAGATGGCAACGACCTGTAAAATAAATCCTGAAAGGTCACCTCTGGTGCATTTTCTAAGAATATTGCAGAATTAATCACTATGAATGTAAAAAAGAATGCGATACCAAGCAGTTGAAATATAAAGTGCTGTTTTAGTAAATTTACAGCACAGCCTGATATCAATATTATAAAAAAAACTGCTATAGAGTATGAAAAAGCTGGTGACATAGTTAGCCTCCGTAAACTATATTTTCAATTTTGGTTTTAACTGTGCTGCATAGAACCTAATAAATAACGTATAAACATAGTCATATACTAAAAAAACAACTTCTAATAATGCAGCAACTATATAGATTGGAGCCGAAAAGTTTACTCCACCCATTATCAGCTCTTTTAGAAAGATCAGCCCTAAACCCAGACATATATTGAAATATACCAGCTTTAATATATACTCAATAACTCTACTGTGAAGCCTTTCTATATAAAGCTTTATCAGTCCATACACTCCAAAAAAAACAATAAAAGGAATTACTTCCAACCTAGGTATCAAAACAACCAATAATATGCTCGATGCTAAATAAAAAGTCCATCCCGCTTTTGTACTAAACTCAATAATAATAACGGCAATAAACAATGAGCTAATAGCATATAGAGAAAGTCGACTAGTGGGAAGATTGGCCGCAAGAAAAACACATATTACTGTAAATGCAAGAAGAATACCACTTAACGTAATCCTTTTTACTTTTTTATTGCTATTCATGTCGCCGATAACAACCTCCACAATACCTTATTTTTAGCAGCAGCCTATTAGATCCCCTCCGCAGCATTCACACATGGAATCTGAACACCACAAGCAGGTACACATATCACAAAAGTTTGGTCCAGCCCCATAGCCTCTATTGTTAGCGTTTCCACGATACACATTACTATTTGCATTCATCTTATTAAGTGCATCTCTATACTCATAGTTAGAGGGATCCATATTTACTGCTTGTTTCATATTCATGACAGCCTCATTGTACCAGCCTTTTTTCATAAATAACAATCCGCGCAAATAAAACCATTCGGCATTTTTGTTCGGAATGCTCTCAAGCAAAGCCTCTGCATCAGCTATATTTCCGTTGTTTATAAGCATCCTTACTTGCTTGAAGCTTTCATCGCCACCTTGGCTACCTTGGCTACCTTGGCTACCTGCAGCAGCACTTCTGCCACTCCAGCCATTGCTTGCTTTTGTAGTCTGGCCTTTGCCACTCACATACTCGTAGGCCTCATTAATTTCTTTGAGCTTTTCCTCTGCCAGTTTTGAAAGAGGGTTATCTTGATATTGATCAGGATGGTATTTCTTTACCTGATCTCTATATGCTTTCTTTATCTCTTCTTCAGAAGCTCCTTGTTTAACTCCAAGTACCTCATACGGATTTTTCACCTTTACCACAACTCCTCTTGCATAAAATTTTATCTGTCTTACTTAACATTCCTATATATAATATATTTTCTAAGATTCCTTTGTTTTCATTTGTAGCTAGCAGCTCAAATGCCTTAGCTGCCTCACCCAAACAATATAATAAAATGAATTCTATCTGACCCCTTATTTGATTTTTAAACTCGGAGATACCATCTCCACTACCATTATATTTAAAGTGCGTAAGCAAAGGATTGTAGCTTGCACTTTTAATATCATCCTCCAAATCATCGAAAGCATCAATTAAATAAATCCATTTCCCAAGATTATAACCCAACCATCTCAAAACCTGCCTAGTCTTATCATCAAGTTTATTGTAATCTAGTACCTCTTCCATTAGCTTTGCAAAAGGCTCAGCTGCAGCATCAATTGAGTCACATTTAGCTTTCTCGAGAAGTGAGAGATCTCCTAATCTTTTGTTTATTATAGCACATTTTTCTGAGTGTTCTACCATTAATTTTTTGTAGGATTTTTTCAGTACCGCCATAGCAACTAAAGCGACTTTGGATTTATCATCTTCCCACTTATCTTTAATATTATTATACGCCAATATTATATTTATGTCGGATGAATAATCAATAATTTCATTATAAGTTACAAACGACTTTTTAATGGGATGTACAATGCAACTTTCTTTTACCAATTTAGTCTCAATATTTAAGGTTGAACATAATAGCATCGCTAAAAATGCCGCATCATAGGTAAGCGTCATTCTTTCAATCTGACCATGCCTTTTCCCTATAGACTTGCATACTCCACAATAATATGCACGGTAAATATCATATTCCTTTATTTTCAGCTCCGGTTTCTCCGGCATAATATATCCGAACATTTTGATCCTCCAAATTATTTATACCACAAAATTATTACAAATCTATTAACATTTACATTCATAAGACGAGCATACTGACTTATTATTTTATTGAAGCTGCCTTCATCCAATTAAAAAGGCACACCTCCAAGTGTACCTTCTAATGCAATTTTTTATTTAAAAATTATTAATACAGAGCCTACTGCTTCTAATCTATATTCGAAGCACTATTCTTATCATAATTCTTTGAAAACTTAAAATAAATAATTATATACATTAATAAAGCAAAAAGAGTACATACAACTGCTAAACCAATAGCAACATTTATAGCCATTGAAGTGTAGCTATTACTAAAGCTTTCTAAGCTAAGAATAATGGTTGCGAGAATAGCAAAATAAAAGATTACTGTAGCCAATTTACCATACCAGTTCGCCCCTATAACTGTCTTTCCTTTTCTATAAAGCAGAATACCACCGATTACCATTAAAGACTCTTTTATTAAAACAATAATAAGTACAACAATTGGAATAAAACGATGCATAACCAAAAAAGCCAACGCCGTTATTTGCATCAACTTATCTGCTAATGGATCAAAAACTTTGCCCCATTTTGTTATCAGGTTATATTTTCTTGCGATATAACCGTCAAGTATATCAGTAAAACCACCTAATGCAAAAAGAATAATAGCAATAATATATTTTTCAGAATACATAAAGTAACCAAGAATAGGAGCAATAAGGAGCCTTAGCGTTGTTAAAACATTTGGAATATTTTTTCTCATCAGCACACCACCTGATTATATGATTTTATTTCATAGAATAAACCAGAACAGACTAAACAAGTGAACTTAGTTTATCACAAAATAATATTACAAAGCAATATTTTCTTCTACAGCATTTTGACATACTGAATTATAAAGCTCAGGAAAGTGTTTCTGTAAGTTTATAGGTTTTAAATCACTATTTGTCCAAACATGAGCAGTCTCACCAAGGGATATTTGAGTTTTCATGTCTTGCTCTTTAAAAACCTCATAATAAAAGTTCAATCTGGTTTTCGAGTAGCTTTTAATACTAGTTCTTATTACAATCCTATCTTCATAAGTTGACGAGCTAATGAACTTGCATTTCAATTCTAATAATGGCAAAAGTATGCCTTTTGACTCAACTTCAGAATATGATATACCGCATTTCTTTATAAACTCCGTTCTACCCACTTCAAACCAGACTGGATAATTCGAATGATGAACTATTCCCATCCTATCGGTTTCTGCATATCTGACAGTTAAAGATATATCAACATATGTCATTTCATTCTTCCTCTCGTTACGAACTAATAGCCCCGGGCAAAATAAGCGCGGAGCTATCATACATTTAACTCTATTAATATCCCTTTTCAATAATTACGCTATGTGCTTCTTCAATCTCTGCCTCAGGAACAAGAACTTCGAAGTAATTGTCATTGTTTTCATGATTCTTACTTATTGGTCTTAGTTTCACAAGAATACCTTCATTGGACAAAAGCTCCTGCAGCTGATTTGCAACTTCTTTGCTTTGGGCCATATATACCACTGTCCACATTGTTATCTACACTACCTTTCAAATTGTTATTCACCGCATTGAATAGTACCATATCTGCAATAAATAGTGGCCTTGCCCCTAATTTTTATCGCAGAAGTATTCTCAGTAAATTGTGCTAACATCAATTCACCCTTATCTAGCTTCTCGGTATGATGAAATTTAGTATCCCTTCCTCGTGTTAACCCGATAATTGTAACTCCGTTTTCCTCTGCCTTAATAGCAACGTACTCACCGGATATTTTATCTTCTAGGCTGTCCATTTAACCACCTCGACATTTATATTATATTATTTTACACCAAAAATCAATATTAAGCACTGTATTATGTTATTTTATACTTATATTTTTTTTGCCTAAACGAGATTCTAGCTCCCCCATTATAGTATTATTGACATCAATCCAGTATTGCCTATCAAGTTTACTAAATTTATTTTCATTTTTTTTATTTATGTAAGTGGGATTTGATCCGCTAAAGTATTTGAGCAGCGCTCGAAAAGCAGTTCCTTCCTCTTTTGAAAGCTCGTTTTCAAAGGTTATATACACTCCTTTTTCCTCCAAGCTTTTCATTGGAAAAACTTCTTCACATATTATTTTAGGCTGTTCATCTTCTCTCAAACTGAGTCTTCCTTTTACAATAATTAGGCTTTCCTGCTGTAGCAGTTGAGAGTACTTTTCAAAAATAGTTGGAAAGACTATCAATTCCATAGTTCCATACAAATCTTCAAGACCGATAAAAGCCATGAGATTGTTGTTCTTTGTTGTTTTTGTTTTTAGCGAGTTCACTATTCCCCCAACCGTCACTCTCATTGAGTCCTTGAGCTTTTTCATCTCTAGTTCAATGTCATCTGAGCCTTCCTCATTGCTATCAAAAAATAAATCCTTGCTATACAAATTAACATTTTTATTAAGTATACTTTGATATTCACTTAAGGGGTGACCCGAAACATAGAGCCCCAGCATTTCTTTTTCCATTGTTAGCAATACATTGGCAGGGTACTCCTTGATATCTGGATAATCCTCCTGTAGTGATTCCTGCGGTTCTTGCATTAAATCAAAGATAGACATCTGTCCATCCATATTTCTCTTTCGCGATTGTGATATCCCATCAAGGAAACGCTCATAAACAGCAATAAGCTTTGATCTATACACGTTTAATGAGTCAAAAGCTCCACTCTTAATAAGGCTTTCTATACATCTCTTATTAACATCACGCCCCTCTATCCTTTGGCAAAAGTCAAGAAACGAACTAAAATTCCCATTTTGCGCGCGTTCAGCAATCATACATAGTATCGCATTCTCTCCAACATTCTTTATTGCAGCAAGACCAAACCGTATTTTTTTGTTAACAACAGTAAATTTAACACTACTTTCATTGACATCTGGCGGCAGAACTTTTAAATTTAATACTTTACATTCATTTACGTACAGTGAAACCTTTTCACTGCTGCCCAAAAAGCTATTTAATGAGGCTGCCAAGAATTCTACTGGATAATAGAACTTGAGCCATGCCGTTTGATATGCTACTACAGCATATGCCGCTGCATGTGATTTATTGAATGCATAGCTTGCGAAATTCATCATTTCATCAAATATTTTAGTTGCTGTAGCCTCATCTACTCCATTTTTAATTGCACCCTTTACAACTTCATTTCCAGACTCATCTGTAATACCATGTATAAAGTTCTTGCGTTCCTCCTCCATGACGGCAACTTTTTTCTTGGACATAGCACGCCTAACAAGATCAGATCTACCCATAGAGTAGCCCGCTAGTTCTCTAACAATCTGCATTACCTGTTCTTGATAAACCATACACCCATAGGTCATATTAAGAATGTTTTCTAATAGCGGATGATGATACTTTATCTCCTTCGGCTTGTTCTTGTTTCTAATATATCTTGGTATCTGATCCATAGGACCCGGCCTATACAAAGAAATTCCGGCAATAATATCTTCAAGAGAACAGGGCTGTAAATCCTTCATAAACTGGGTCATTCCAGCACTTTCAAGCTGGAAAATCCCAACTGTTTTACCCTCACCAATCATTTTATAAACAGCTATATCCTCATAATCAATCTTCAGAATATCAATTTTCTTATTGTAACCCTGTTGCACTAGGCTTATGGCATCTCGAATTACAGTTAGTGTTCTCAGTCCAAGGAAGTCCATCTTTAAAAGCCCTAGTTCTTCTAGATACCCCATTGTAAACTGCGTGGTTACATTGTTTTCATTTAGCTGTAGCGGTACATATTCCACGATAGGCTCTTTTGATATAACTACACCTGCCGCGTGGGTCGATGCGTGACGAGGCAAGCCTTCAAGGCTTCTTGCCGTGTCTATCAATAGTTTAGTTTGTTCTTCTAAATCATATTTTTTCTTTAACTCTTGGCTTATTTCCAAAGCTTTATCAATAGTCATACCAATTTGAAATGGAATCATTTTTGCAATGATATCAACATCTCCATACGGAATATCTAGAGCCCTGCCAACATCTCTAATTGCGGCTCTTGCAGCCATGGTACCAAAGGTTATTATTTGAGAAACCTTATCCTTTCCATACTTTCTGATAACGTAGTCTATAACCTCTTGCCTTCTCTCATAACAAAAATCTATATCTATATCAGGCATACTAATTCTCTCGGGATTTAAAAATCTTTCAAAAAGAAGATTGTATTTTAGTGGATCAACGCTTGTTATTCCCAAGCAATATGATACCAGGCTTCCCGCAGCTGAACCTCTACCTGGACCAACCATAATTTCATTTTCTCTTGCATACCTGATAAAATCCCAAACAATCAGGAAATAGTCAACAAAACCCATTTTAAAAATAACAGACAGCTCATATTCTAGCCTCTGAACTATTGTAGCATCACAGTTTTCACCATATATCTCGGTCAGACCTTTATAGCATTTTTCCTTCAGGAATTCATAGGTCGTATAGCCTTCCTCCACAGTAAAACTCGGTAAATGAAGCTTTCCAAATTCCAGCTCGACATTGCACCTTTGTGCAATCTTAACGGTATTCTCAAGAGCCTGGGTTACATTTTTAAAATGCTCATACATTTCTTCAGTTGACTTAACATATAATTCATCCGTGCTAAAACGCATCCTATTTTCATCATTTACTGTTTTTCCTGTTTGGATGCACAAAAGTATATCGTGGGGCTTTGCTGATTCTTTTAATAAATAGTGGGCATCATTTGTCGCTACTAATGGAATACCCAGCTCACCCGAGAGCTTTATTAACTGTTGATTTACTAGATTTTGATCGCTTATGCCGTTGTGCTGCAGTTCCAAATAAAAATTATCCTGCCCAAATATACTATTTAACCTATTTGCAAGCTCTATGGCCTTGTCATAATCATTATTTAAGATTGCTGAAGGAATATCCCCAGACAAGCATGCACTAAGGGCTATAATACCTTCAGAGTATTTCTCCAAAGTTTCATAATCAACACGTGGCTTGTAGTAATAACCTTCTATAAATCCTAATGTCACTATCTTCATCAAATTCTTATAGCCTATTGTGTTTTTTGCCAGTAGCACCAAATGACCGTAATCAGAATCTATTCCAGACTGTTTATCCTGCATTCTTCTTTTTGCTGTATATACTTCACAACCTAATATTGGCTTTATGCCATTCTTTTTAGCTTCTTTGTAGAACTCAACAACCCCATACATAACTCCATGATCAGTTATGGCAACGCTGTCCATTCCTAGTTCTTTTACTCTTTGTACTAAATCAGTTATTCTATTAGCTCCATCAAGCAAGCTGTATTGAGTATGTACGTGTAAATGTACAAAGTTTTTCATTTCGTTCTCCCCAAATCTAATTTAAATCCTAGCTGCATATTCTATTATGCTGCATTCGTCATTTATTTTTTCTTTGACATAATTATAACATATCAGCATTAAAATTAAGTATTTCACTCTTTAAATACCAAAATAAAAGCAAAAATATTAAGTAATTTCTAGGAAATATATCCACATTTTCAAGCTTTAGTGATAAAATAATCAACGGGGTGGTAAATAATGGAATGTATTGATAGCAAAATGAATATAATAGCTAAGTTACTCAAGAAAACTGGTTTAATCTCTGTAGATTTCATTTATAGAATGTATTTCATGCCAATATTCGGCTCAAGGTTATACTTTAGACATAAAATTTCATCCTTTAGATCTTGTGCTTTTTGTCAACATCTTTCATATGACAAGGTCGTCAAAAAATATGTTTGTTCACATGGAGAGTATGAGGCTTGTAGCTCACTGATTCCATGCATTATACCTGATTCCTCTTTTATGTTTAGCAAATCGTATCTGGAGGAGGAGGAGCAGATTCCATGGCTGTTTAAAGAGTCCTGCTTAAATTTTGATGTTTTGAATTCAAAGAAGTATTTTAGAAATTTTCTTTCACTTGATCTAAATAGTAGCGTTATAAAACTTGAAGCATTAGAAGGAATTCTACTGGGTAGTTGCTCAGGCGAGATTCCGTGTCACATATGTGCATGTGTGAATAAAGAGGACTATGCAAGATGTACTCATGCACAAAAAGCTAATAAAGTAGGAAAGTGCGGTATCATTTATGACAATTTGAGCGAATGTTTTTCTACCAGCTCTGCCTTTTCTAATGTATCTTAGCAGTTGTAGACTCCTTACATATATTTACTGTGCTGCTAGTTTGCACCTTAAGCTTCATTTAGATTCCAACAAATGAGGAATCGATACAGTATATTATTTACTGCATCGATTCCCATTATGAATTCTTCACACCTAAACTATTACTGTTTAACTGTTATTTGATCTAAATTTAAATAATTAAGACTCCCCTTGCTGCTGTCATAAAGTAATGAAACAGTGTTATTGCCTACATTTAAATCAACCATTGTTGTAATGGTTTTATAATCACTCCATGAGCTACCCAAAGGGAAAGAAAGATTATCAACTGCACTTGCCCCATTTATGAAAAGGTATCGTGAAGCATATCCCGCTCCAGCTGCATATCGGAAGGTCAAGGCATATTTACCTGCCATCGGTACGTTTACTGTAAAATCAGCCCATTGTCCATTGCTGTTCCAGCCAGCAACATAGCCTGTTCCCAAATATCCCGAATTAGTTGATTCCGTGGAAAGACTGTGAAGAGTTCCTAGCTCTGCTTCATAAGCCTTTCCGATGGATAGGCTATCCAAATTCATATAATTCGTATTGCCTTTACTGCTGTCAAATTTAAGGGATATCGTATTCGCTCCGGCATTTAAACTGACATTTGTTCTCAGGGCTTTATAGTCATTCCATGAACTTCCTCCAGGGAAGGAGAGATTATTTATAACCCCTGCGCCATTGATATATAGATATCGCGAAGCCGTTCCTGCTCCTGTAGCATAGGAAAAGATTAAGGTATAAGTACCTGCGGTAGGTACATTCACTGAAAAATCAACTGACTGATTATTGCTGTTCCAGCCAGCAATATAGCCAGTTCCAGTATACCCTGCACTGGTTGCTTCTGTTGTAAGGCTATTTAGAGTTCCAAACTCAGCTTCATAAGCCTTTCTAGAAATCAAATTGTCTAGGTTCAAATAATTGGTGTTGCCTTTAGTACTATCGTAGATGAGTGAAATGGTATTGCTTCCTGAATTCAACTTGACGTTGGTGTTAATGGTTTTATAATCACTCCAGGAACTGCCTCCTGGGAAGGAAAGATTATTTACCGCCGCCGTTCCGTTGATCCTTAGATAACGTGAAGCTGCTCCTGCAGCTGCCGAATATCGCATGGTCAAGGTATAATATCCTGTAGTAGGAACACTCACTGTAAAATCAACAGACTGGTTATTAGCATTCCACCCGGCAACATATCCGGTTCCTGTGTATCCAGTATTGGTAGCCTCTGTTGAAAGGCTGTGTAGTGTCCCCAATTCCGCCTCATACACTGGCTCAACTACCATTTGATCAAGGTTGAGGTAGTTTGAACTACCGCTACTACTTTCATAGGCCAAATTAATAAGATTAGCCCCTGCATTGAGCGTTACATTAACCGTTGTGGTCGATGCCCAAGTACTCCAATTGCTAGTGCCACCAAAGGACAAGTTTGAAGCGGCGGTATTTCCATTCACTGTTAACTTTCGTGTAGCATTTCCTGCTGCTGCAGAATGTCTGAATGCAATCTTGTAAGTTCCTGCAGTGCTTACATTGACAGGAAAATCTATGGACGTTGCATCGGTATTCCAGCCAGAAGTATAACCTCGACCAGTAAATCCAGTATTGAGATTCTCATTGTTCACTCCATATCGATGCGCATTTTCAGCCTCAAATACCCCATTACCAATCACCAATCCGTTGTTATTATCAGGGGCTGTCAACTGCAAAATG
Source organism: Ruminiclostridium sp. (assembly GCA_036507975.1). Classification (GTDB taxonomy): domain Bacteria; phylum Bacillota; class Clostridia; order Acetivibrionales; family DSM-1351; genus Ruminiclostridium. Next base: position 67,177 of record DATCID010000050.1, on the reverse strand, counting down.
CTGACACCAGCTGCTGCTGCGGTACTTGAAATATAAGAAGAATCCGGCGTCGAATTCCAATCATACCCAATAATGCCATCTGAGGCTCTCCTATGGTTAAATGCCTGAGTTGCATTGTTTTGTAAGAATTTTATGTATTGTGTTTGTTTAGATTCATTTGCAAATTTACTGAGCAAACGGTTGAAAAGAATTCTGAAAGCCGGTTGATCTGCATCACCTTCATAATTGCAGGTACCATCATAGCTCATATTATTAATATACCAGTCTGCAGCTGCCAATGCATTGTTTAAGTAGGCACTATTTCCTGTTTCCTGATGCATTTTATAGGAAGCATATAGGAAAACACCTTGATTATAAGAAAATTCCCACTTTTCAGTGACAACAGTTCCCGAACTGGCATAATTGACATAATGCATATTGTCGTATACCTTTCCATTGGCACTTCCACTATATAAATTGCTATTCACCCAATTATACAGGTTTGTAGCTTTTGTCAGATATGTACTGTCATTAAAAGCATGGTACAGCTTTACAGCTATAATAGCAGCAGTTGCATTGGTTGCTACATTTTTCTGGGGCAAAAATCCCTTGCGGTTCCACCAGATTCCGCCTCCGAAGGTTGTATCGTAGGAGTTATTGTAAATATAATCAAACATGGATTTCGCTTGGTCTTTATAACGGGTTTCTCCTGTAAGTTCATAGGCTCTGAGACAGCCCAAGGACCACCAGCCAATATCGTCATTGAATTGGTTATCCTGCCAATTGGGATATTGTGCAAAAAAGCCATCATAGACATCGGCTATCATCTGTAAATGAGTACTACTACCGGTTCGTTCATAAATATCCATTACAGTCTCCCATAGTTGGGCTTCCCACCAAAAATCTGTATATAAGCCACTTCCAGGCTGATAACTAAAGTTCTCATCTCCAGCATATCCATGAATTTGATGGTCGCTAAACCGATAAAAATAATTCATGCTGGAATCCCAATATGTATCAATAAAATCTTCAACTGCAGTATTTGCATTAGTTTGAGTGAAGGCATATGTCTGAACCTGAATCAAAGGGAAAATCACCATTGTCGATATCAAAATGATACTAAGAAAAAGCGTGCTAAACCTTTTAATTTTTAACATAGTATTACCTCTCTCCATTTTTTATAAAATAACACAAGACAAGTTGTTTCCGAAGAAATTTTGAACTTGATAATGTTTCAACATACCCTCCTTTCACTTGTTTTTATAAAGACGCCATCATTTCAACAAGCATAATTCCGCTGAGATGTGTACTAAGATCAATCATTTCTTCAGGTATTGTACTCCATGATTGGCTAAATATACCGTTCTTTGAATCCCTACCGTTTTCCCACAAAGTTCTAGCGTTTATTTCTATCAGATTAACAATGGGGGTGAAATCAGGGCATACCTTTATTAGTTCGTTTATATAACGTACAAATATTCCTTTGAATAGGCCACAGTCTCCATTTCCTTCATCTTTAAGCATACCAGTACTTGAGTCTGTAAGTTCATCTATTGACGCTAATGCAGTTTTCTTGGCACTTTCAATATATGAATAATCATTTGAGTATCTGTACAACTCAATAGCAGCTCCTATAAAGACGCCCTGACAATATGTAAATTCCCAATCCTTATCGATTTTACCGTTTCCCTCTCTGTTCAAGCCATCCCAAACAAATCCAGATTCAGGATCTACAAGGTTAGTTTTATTCCACTCATAAATACGTTTTGCCCACACTAAATTCTCTTCATCATGAAAACGTTGGTATAGCCTGCAAGCAAGTATTGATGCAGGAGCATTGGCAGGGGTATTCTTGTAATCGAGCTGATCCTTTTTCCACGCCATTCCACCACCCATATTGGTATTCCAGGCAGTTTTTATATCTTCCCATAAATCAAGTGCACCAGCCTTATATTTTTCTACTCCAGTCAAATCCCATGCCCTGAGAAGTGCTAGAGCCATCCATTCCATATCATCATAAAAATTATGGTGAAGGGTATCCCCATTGAATAGTTTAACACCATCAAACATTTGGTCTAATCTTTGCAAATATTTAGTGTCCTTTGTCCTACTGTATCCATCCACCAATACATCAATCACATGTGCATGCCACCAGTAGATTGGATGATTATTGTTAGGATTACTCTCAGGCAAAGCCTGATTCATAACTCCTATATCTGGATTCCAAAAGTTAGTATATAAGGATTCTTGAGCCTGCTCTGCTCGACTGTCCCATAAATTGTTATTTTCATTTTCAAAATCATTCATCGTGTTTGCACCCCTATCATCAATCACATTATTTGTTCTTTTCCCACAATGCAATTTCTGCATATAGCTCAACCATACAGGCTTCATCCAGAAGGGATTTGGGTTCATCTATCCTGCTTTTTCCACTCCAGTCAGGGCTTATTAGCTCATACTTATCTCTGGCATACTTCCATGCATAGTCTGCGTTCTCACTTACAACATTTAAATATTCATCATTCTTATCAACATTATATAATTCAAAATAACCTCTGAATAAGATAACATTAAACCATGGATTATTATCTGGAAAGAATCTATTTCCATCAGTGTCTAGAGCTGCAAAATGTTCTAAACTAAATTTAGCAACCTTCTGTGCTTCCTTTAAATATTTTTCATCCTTTGTAATCTGATATAATAACACCGATGCGTTAAGCATAGTTCCACTATTATAGGTATATTTTGTCTCCTCAATTTTCCTATTCAAATTAATATTATCCCAATAGTTTCCATCAGGTGCCTGAAGGTTTTCCTTAGTCCATTCATAAATTTTCAGACCCCAATCCAAATATTCCTTATCGCCTGTTGCATCATACAGTTTGAGTGCCATAACTGCCGCAGGTCCATTGGAGCAGGTATTCTTAGTCTCCCTAGTCTGTTCACACCAGTAAATTCCACCACCTAGTTCATCAGACCAGCCACTTTTTATAAATTCAAAAATACTTTTGCACTTATCTAAATACACTTTATTTCCGGTTAATTTATAGGCTTCATAAAAATCTATTCCCAGCCACATATTATCATCATAAAATCTGTCATCCCCACCAAAATCATAAGGATATGCCTGATATGCATTTGGTTCCCTCAACTTGTCATAATATCTTTCAAGTCCTGCAGTGATGTTTTTAAGATATTCTTCATATTTGTCTTTCATTTCAGGCAGCTTTCCTAATGCATTTACTGCCGAAAACATTCCTGAAAAAGGCCAAAGATATGATACACCTTTGTCATTATCCTGCGCTGGATAATGCTCTAGAAACAGATTTTGATCTTTTATTGAGTATAACTCATTTATTTTCGAATATAAAATATCAGCTTTTTGAGCATTGTCTTTATTCATAGTTTCACTCCTAATTGATTCATCTTTATCAACATTTTTAACGTTAGTAATATTTGTTTCTGTTTTGCTATAGTAACATCCATTAATCAAGATTACTAAAATACTTAATAATATTAAAATTGCAGCTTTATTTACTCTCTTCATTTTATGTTCTCCACTCGTAAAACGACTAGCCTTTTATACCTGCAAATGCAATTCCCTGTACGAAATATTTTTGTGCAAAGATAAATAGTATGAAAATAGGCAATGTTGCTACAATAGAGGCTGCCATCATTGGTCCATATTCTGTTGCATGATTAAAAGAAAACGATTGTAATGCCATCTGAATAGTGTACTTTTCAGGATCGCTTAGTATTATCATAGGCCACATAAAGTTATTCCATCCACCTTGAAATGTAAAAATAGACAATGCTGCTAGAGCTGGTTTTGTCAATGGTAAATAGATATTCCAAAATATTCTGAACTCACCTGCACCTTCAATTCTTGCAGACTCTGCTAAATCATCCGGCAAACTTAGAAAGAACTGTCTCATCAGAAATACGGCAAAAGCACCTGCAGCACCAGGAAGAATAATTGCCCAGTACGAATTTAGAAAACCTATACCACCAGATCCTAATATGTTATTTCCACCAACCATTGGGAAATTCTTTAGAAGAAGGAATTGTGGAATCATTGTAACTATACCTGGTACCATAATAGATGAGAGTAAAACTTTAAAGATGGCATTTTTACCTCTAAATTTCAACTTTGCAAAAGCATACCCTCCAAGTGAACCAAAAAACAGATTGGTGAGAACTCCCATGGTCGCCAAGAACAAGGAGTTTCCAAAATACTTGGCATACGGAACTGTTGTAAAGGCACTTACATAATGTTCAAAAGTAATCCTTGTAATAAACCATTTTATAGGTAACGAGAACATATCTTCATTATATCTAATAGAAGTTAAAATAGTCCAGTAAAAAGGGAGAATCATGACAATAGCAAATATAGTTAAAATTAAATATAATATAGAATTCCCTATTACATTTTTCCTTGTATTGAGCTTCATTATATCTTTCCCCCTTTAATTTATAGAATTTTCCCCATTTATTTTCATATTGATCATGGAGATTGTCAAAATAATTAGAAACAATACAAATGCCATAGTACTTGCGTATCCCATTTGGAGCTCATTAAAGCCGCTTGTGTAAATAAGATAAACTGGAGTTTTAGTAGCGTTGCCAGGTCCACCCTGAGTCATAGCAAAGGCTTGATCAAATAGTTGGAAGGCACCTATCATTGACATCGTCACTACAAAAAACGTTGTAGGTTTTAGAGCTGGCCAAGTAATGTATCTAAATAGACTCAATTTATTTGCACCATCTAAACTTGCAGATTCATAGAGATAGTCTGGAATTCCTTGAAGACCAGCTAGATATATTACCATATTTCCACCTATCCCCTGCCAAACTGTTACAATTACAATAGATACTAATGCAGTACTACTATTTGCAAGCCATGTGGGACCTACAATACCAATATATCCAAGTATCTGGTTTACGATACCATATTCTGGATTTAACAACCAAATCCATACAGTAGCAGCTGCTATACTGGATGTAAGACCAGGCATATAATAAATTACTCTATAGGTCGTTGCAGCATATTGTATTTTGTTTAAAGCCATTGCTATAGAAAGAGATACTATAATCATGCTGGGAACATACATTAACACGTAAAGAAAAACATTCTTTAGTGTTATATAAAACAATTCATCATGCAATAGCCTTTTATAATTTTCTAGACCTGTCCATTTGGCCGGGGTAAGAATATCATATTGTGTAAAACTTAAATAAAAAGCCCTGAAGACAGGATAGCAGGTAAAAATTAAGAAAAGTGCCAACGGAGCTGCAATAAAAATATAAGCCATAACTTCCTGACTTCTGGCATTACGACTAATTTTTATTTTTTTGCTTTTATCTCTAATAATAGCTCCTTGAATATCAGTCATGTTAATTCCCCCTTGTTAAATTTATGGGGAGAAATAATTTCTCCCCATAAAATGAATACTGATAACTATTTTATAACATTTTCTAAAAGCACCTTATCTCCAAGTTCTTGAGCCTTCTTCAACGTATCTTCAGCACTTTGTTTTCCTTCTAAGAACAATTGTAAATTAGGTATTAATGCCTTTTCTTCCATAGTTGAGTAGCCTGAAACTGTAGGCCTTATCTTAGCAAATTCAAAGGTTTCAAGGAAAGGTTTATACAATTCATCACCAGAATAGAAATTGTCAAGTGTAGCTGCTTTTAGACCTGGTATATTCAAGCTTGTTTTACCATACATTGCAGCATTTTCAGGTACTGTAAGCCACCATTTCATTAATTCCCATGCTTCAGCCTTATGCTTTGATCCTTCTGGAATAACAAGACCAAATCCGCCTATACCTGCACCTTTATTGCCATTAGGACCTGCTGGAGGTGGTACTATACCGAATTCAAGATCTTTTCCATAGTTTTTGTAAGTGCTTAGCATCCATGGTCCACTATATGTCATAGCTATCTTTCCTGTTGCAAAAGCATCTGTACCTTTGTCCAATCCACTTTCAAAACCTACTTTATAAACTTTATCTTCCATAACCATCTTTTTCCAATAATTTAATACAGTTAATCCAGCTTCGCTATTGAAAGCAGTTTTCGTGCCATCATCTGAAAGCATTGAACCACCTGCTTGCTGTATCCACATACTGAATAATCCTGCATCCTGCATTGACATTCCTGCTCTTTCAAGCTTTTTCCCATTCCAAACAGTTAGCTTTTTAGCTGCTTCATTTAATTCTTCCCAAGTTGTTGGAGGAGTGGTAATGCCATTTTCAGCAAATAGTTTTTTATTGTAGAATAACGCTCTAGCATCAACAGTTAAAGGAAGTCCATATACTTTATCTTTGTATGTCAATTCTTTTACAGCTTCAGTATAAAAATCCTCCGCTTTCACATTGTCTTTTGTCATGTATTCATCAATAGGATGTAATACACCTTTGGGAGCATAAAGTGATGTCCTCCATCTATCCCAGAACATTATGTCTGGAGATTGACCCGAACTTGCTGCCGTCAGAAATTTTGTTATCATATCCTGAGTAACTACATATTTAGCAACTACATTGGTCTGAGACTCATTAAATGCCTTCATCATTACTTCAAATTGCTTCTGTCCTTCTCCAGCCCAATCTCCCCAATAGGTTATTTCCACTGGCTTGCTATCTGCAACAGTTTTTGTTGCTTCTGTAGTAGTACTACTTTCGACAGCTGATGTTGTATCTCCTGCGGAAGTATTACCACCACAGCCTGCTAATGCAACTAACATAGAAATTACCAAGATTACTGTTACTAGACTTAAAATCCTCTTTTTCATACATTTTTCCTCCATTTTTTTATATTTGCTAAATCTTCGTTATATTCGCTTTGCGATTACTTCGAAGTTTAAGCTACAAGTTTATACATCAGTTCTCCAAATAAAGAATTTGCCCAAGCAAACCATTTCCTTGAATAATCTATTGGATTGTCGGGATTAAAGCTTTCGTGCATGAAGCCAGTTCCTGCATCTGTTTGTTCTAGATATGTCAGAATTTCATCAATCTCTTCATTGTCCTCTGATGTCAATGCCTGCATAATCATACCTATATGCCAAACATTTCCACTCGTAGTATGTGGACTTCCTACTCCTTTTGCATATTTTCCTTCATAGTAATATGGATTATCCTTGCTTAAAATGTAGCGTCTGGTGTTTTTATAAACAGAATCATCTGAAGAAGAATATCCAAAATAAGGAATGGCAAGCAAACTTGGAACATTTGCATCGTCCATGAGGTTGTAGTTGCCCAAGCCATCAGTTTCATATGCATAGATATCTCCATACAAAGGATGGTGAAAAATGCCATATTCTTTAATCCCTGCATCAATTGCATCTCTTAAGCTTGCAGCTTCCTCATAGATTTCCATATCATTAAATACATTTTTGGAGATCTCCTTAATGTATTCCAGTACAACCACTGCAAACATGTTTGATGGAATTAGATAACCATATGTACACGCATCATCACTTGGCCTAAAGCCAGACCAGGTCATTCCAGTATATCCTTCTGGAGTTCCACGACCATTGTTCAACAAGGTATCAGATTGAGGACAATCTTTTCTTATAAAATTGTATGATGAAAGTTCAGAATGTTTCTGCTCCGTTTTCCAAAGCCTAATAATAGTGAGGATTGTATCTTTAAAAGACGTATCAAAAAATTTTACTTCACCCGTTGTCTTCCAATACATGTAAGCCAATTGAATAGGATAGCAAAGTGAATCTATTTCGTATTTTCTTTCCCACACCCACGGATTGTGATCTGTCAGATCAGATTTATGTCCTTGATTATTGGGATATTTGTTAAAAGCATTAGCATATGGGTCTATTAAAATATACGCAATCTGCCGTTTAATGAGCCCTTCAAGTATACGCTGAAACTCAGGATACTTTTCGCAAAGGGAAATGTAATGCCGAACTTGAGCACTTGAATCCCTCAACCACATAGCAGGAATATCACCTGTAAAAACAAAGGTTGTTCCATCGCTTAATACTTCTGTAGTAGTTTCTAGAGTATTGAAGAAACATTTTCTGAACATTTCAGATAGTTTGGGTCTATTTTCTAATATTGAAGCCTTCTTTTCATTGACTAGTGCTACACTTGAGATTAGTTTCTGTAAATTCATATAGTTTCTTCTCCCAAAACCAGTATAAAAGAACTGGATTTTATTAAAGAATTTCATCTCAGATCATCGATTATTTCTTTAATGTGATTATATATAACATTTCACGCTATGTCAATGAATTTGTTATTATTATTGTAACAAATATTAATATTTAATTTATTTGTATTATTTTTATTAGTTTGTTATAATATTTGTTATGTTTATTTAGTCTTTTAACTTCTTTGTGGATAGACCTATAACTAATTCAGTTTCAAGATATACTTTTTGACTTCCAAGCTTACCTTGTATATGTTCTAGTAACATCTTGACAGCTCTACTCCCCATTTCCATCTCTTTCTGCCTTATATGAGTGAAGGTATAATCTCCTATTTGATTAAAAGGGCCGTCGAAGCAGACAACTGCATAGTCATCAGGAACTTTTTTGCCTAAAGCTTTCACAGCTTCAACTACCAGCATCGCTAAATTGTACTCTACAACAAATAAACATGTTATTTCGGGATTATCGCACAAAACTTTCTTGACCAGTTCAATGTCATCCTGTATATTTTCTTTTATATTCTTGCCAGGTACTGTACTGGTAAGATTTGTTATTCTATAGCTATCATTAACAGGAACACCTCTCTCAGCATGACTTTTAACAAATCCCTCAATACGATCCTCAATAGTTGAAGTATCTATCTCAGGTGGAGAGATAAAGCTTACATATTTATGTCCCAAATCAAGTACAAAATCAGTTATTTTTTTTGCTGCTTCAACATTGTCAGAACCTACAAATGGTGCAGGAATGCCTTTCAGGCATCTATCTATCATCACAAATGGGAAACCATCCAATACCATTTTTAATATTTTAGGGTTATAGTGCTGACCATGTACAGGCATAATAATAAGTCCGTCAACACCCATTTCGAGTAGTTCATCTATAGCTGCTTCTTCTAAATCTTGCTGTCCATAGGTTCTATAAAACGTAAAACGACACCCATTAGCTGTAGCTTCCTTCTCAGCACCTGATAGTATATCCATACCGTATGACGTACCAAAGTCAGGTATAATTAAACCAATTAATAACACTTCGGATTTGGAATCATCCTTTACTTCTGTTTCAGGTGAAATAAAAGGTGCATGATTCTTAACATATGATCCTCTACCTGGAGTTCGATTTATATAACCGTTCTCTCCCAACATATCAAGTGCCCTTCTACTGGTAATCCTGCTCACATTATATTTCTCAGCAAGTTCCTTTTCTGTAAGCATTCGATCACCCGCATTAAGTTTGCCATCCTTTATTTCATCAATAAGCTCACTGTAAATCTGAAAGTATAGTGGTTTTTTTATTTCATTCATAAATATCCTATCCTCTTTATATTTTTTTAAATGTTATATACAATATAACATTTAAAAAAAATATGTCAACTCTTTTAAATTAAATATGTAATCTATAAATATTTTTAAGCTTTATACGAATTTATGGTAATCCTAGTTTTTTATATGGATAAAATGCACTTCAAAATAAATAATCAACCAATTTCAATATCTATCTTGACATTTAATACTGCTTTAGTATACTATAGGTATATCAAGTATACTTCAAGTATACTTGATACTACTGGAGGTTTACATGCCTATGAGTGAGATAACACGCAAGGATAAAGAACGATTAGCTCGGAAAAATGAGATTATTAAGGCAGCAGAAAGGATTTTTGTTCAGAAAGGTTTTGAAAATTCCACAATGGATGATATTGCAAAGGAAGCCGAGTTTACTAAAAAGACTATATATACTTATTTCAAAAGTAAAGAAGAATTATACTATGAATTAATGCTAGTAGGTTTCAAAACTTTAAATGCTTTATATGATGAAGCTTTGATTGAGAATGTTGCATTAGGAGAAATAGAAAAAATTAAAAAGATAGGTTATTCCTTTATTGAGTTCAGTAGAAATTATCCTGGATATTTTAAAGCAATTTCAGATTATAAAACTAAAGATTTTGATTTTGAAGAGAATGAAAACAATTCATTAGTTAAGGATTGTTATTTTGCTGGAGAGTATTCTTTTGAGCTTCTTAGAAACTGTATTATTTCTGGAATTAAAAAAGGCGAAATATTAGATAAAGCTGATCCTAATATAGTTTGTCTCATTCTTTGGTCAACCATGGTAGGTATCTCTAGCTTAATGAACAAAAAAGAGAAATATTTAAATGTCTATTTTAATAAAGGTATTGAAGAAATAATGGAAACTGGATTTGAAATGCTTTTAAATTCATTAAAGAAAACTTAGTTACACTTATACTTGCAAAAGTGTAAAAAAATAAGGAGATTGAGACTATGAGTAATTTTAAAAAAATAATATTGGGTACTACTATCATTGTTGTTGTTTTGTTAGTTGGGATTTTCGGAGGAAAATATTTGTTTTCTGTGCAAAAGTATAAAACAGTATTTAAAGAATTGAAAATTAGCAGTGTAGATTTATCTAAGGTCTCAGAGGGTAACTATATTGGTTCCTATGATACTGAGTTTGTAGGTGCTAAAGTTTCTGTTACAGTTAAGGATCATAAAATTACAGATATTGTTTTAATAGAGCATAAAACTGAAAGAGGAAAACTAGCAGAAGTCATTCCAGAAAAAGTTTTGGAATCCCAAAGTTTAGATGTAGCTGCTATTTCAGGGGCAACAGATAGCAGCAAAGCAATTTTGAAGGCTATTAAAAATGCGCTAAAATCCCACAAAGAATAAAAAAATGTACACATACAGGTAGGATTTATGTTTTTGCGCTGATAAATCGCTATGAACATTTTCTTCCTATATGGGTACATTTTTCATATATAAGGCATCTTCAAAAAAATAACAAACCGATATGCTCATCTATTTGACTTGTTATTTTCTTTCAGATGCCCAATTCAATCACTTACAATTATTTTTTTCTGGTGTTTTACTTACTCATTAGCACCGCAGCATTTTTTATACTTTTTGCCACTTCCGCATGGACATGGGTCATTTCTCCCCACTCTATTCTTGTTTGTAACTGGTTTTTTAGGTTCATCTCCATGGCTTGCATTTGCAGGCTCAGCAACCTTTTCACGTTGTGGAGCGTGCTCTTTGTCAATTCTTGATCTTACAAGTAATTTAATTGAATCTTCTTGTATATTCTTTATCATTTCTTCAAACATCTGGAAGCCTTCAAACTTATATTCAACGACTGGATCTCTTTGTCCGTAAGCTCTAAGACCTATTCCATTTTTTAGCTGATCCATTGCATCTATGTTATCCATCCATTTTTCATCAACAACCTTCAGCAGAACCACTCTTTCAAGCTCTCTCATGAGTTCAGGGGTAATATCTTGTTCCTTGAAAACATATATTTTCTCAACAATGTCCATAAGCTTTTCTTTTAAAGCTTCCTTATCAATTGTCTTAAGCTCTTCCGCGCTTATTTCCAAGGCACCCGTTGGTAGAAAAATATTTTCAAGATAATTTGTCATTGCATCCCAATCCCAAACGTCTGCATATTGGCTTTCAGTGCAATAACTCGCTATAACAGAATCTATAACGCCCTCGAACATTTTAATAAATGCATCTCTAAGGTTTTCTCCATTAAGAACAGTTTTTCTCTGTTTATAAATAATTTCTCTTTGTGTATTCATTACGTCATCATATTGCAGAACTCTCTTACGAACGTCAAAGTTTCTTCCCTCAACCTTCTTCTGAGCGTTTTCTATCGCATTTGACAGCATCCTGTGTTCAATTGGCTGATCATCTTCCAAACCAAGAGCATTTACAATGCTAGTTAATCTTTCAGAACCAAAAAGTCTCATCAAGTCATCTTCCAACGATATATAGAACCTTGAAGAACCTGGGTCTCCTTGACGTCCAGAACGACCTCTGAGCTGATTGTCTATACGCCTTGATTCATGTCTCTCAGTACCTATGATATGGAGACCACCTGCTTCAACAACCTTCTCACGGTCTATATTTGTTATTGCTTTAAATTTATCATTCAATTGGCTAAATTTGCTTCTTGACTCCAAAATGAGTTCATCAGTTGTTTCATTGTAGCTTGTAGAAGCGCTGATTAATTCTTCTAAATAACCCATTTTCCTCATCTCTTGCTTTGCCATATGCTCTACATTACCGCCAAGAACTATATCTGTTCCTCTACCTGCCATGTTTGTAGCAATAGTAACAGCCCCGAACTTACCTGCTTGAGCGATTATCTCTGCTTCTTTTTCATGATACTTTGCGTTTAAAACCTGATGAGTAATGCCTTTTCTCTTTAATAGCGAGCTCAAAAATTCTGACTTTTCAATAGAAATGGTACCAATCAAAACTGGCTGACCCTTTTTATTGCACTCGATAATATCATTGATTACAGCATCATATTTACCCGTCTCATTTTTGTACACAACATCTGAGTTGTCTTTTCGAGCCATATCTCTATTTGTCGGAATAAGAATTACATCCAGTTTATATATTGTGTTAAACTCATCTTCCTCTGTTTGTGCTGTACCTGTCATACCAGCAAGTTTTTTGTACATTCTAAAGTAATTTTGGAAGGTTATAGTTGCAAGTGTCTTACTCTCTCTTTCAACCTTAACTCCTTCTTTTGCTTCAATAGCTTGATGTAATCCGTCACTATATCGTCTACCATACATCATTCTGCCGGTAAACTCATCAACGATAATAACTTCTCCATCCTTAATTACATAGTCCTTCTCATTTTTCATCAAGCCATGTGCTTTAAGTGCTTGATTTACATGATGTGAAATGGTCATATTCTCTGGATCGGATAGATTTTCAATACCAAAATATTGCTCTGCTTTTTTAATACCATTTGAAGTTATTACTGTGGTATGGGCTTTTTCATCTAAAATATAATCCTCATCATAAATCTCATCAGAATCAACTTTATCATCCATCTGTTTAATAACCTTTGCCTTCAACTTTAATGCAAAGGAGTTTGCCCTCTTGTACATGTCTGTAGACTTGTCACCTTGGCCTGAAATAATAAGTGGTGTTCTTGCTTCATCAATAAGGATGGAGTCAACCTCATCCACTATTGCATAGCGCATTTCTCTTTGAACCATGTCTTCTCTATAAATAACCATGTTATCTCTCAGGTAATCAAATCCTAATTCATTGTTTGTTGCATAGGTAATATCACAGTTATAGGCTGCACGCTTATCATCATTTTCCATATCATGCACTATAAGACCAACTGTCATTCCTAAGAATGAATAAACTTTACCCATCCACTCACTATCACGCGTTGCTAGATAATCATTGACAGTAACTACATGAACTCCAAAACCTGTAAGGGCATTTAAATACACAGGTAGCGTTGCAACAAGAGTTTTACCTTCACCAGTTTTCATTTCTGATATTCTGCCTTGATGAAGTACAATACCACCAATCAGCTGAACACGGAAATGTCTCATACCCAGTACTCTTTTGGAAGCCTCGCGAACTACAGCAAACGCTTCAGGTAAAATATCATCAAGCGTTTCACCTTTAGATAGACGTTCTTTAAATTCAGGCGTTTTCGCTTTTAGCTGAGTATCTGTCAGCTTTTGAATATCGGGTTCAAATGCTTCTACTTTATCTGCTATTGGATAAATCCTTTTTAGCTCTCTGTCACTATATGACCCTATTACACTCTCAAGAATACTTTTAATTCCCATATTTATTCTCTCCATTCATAAATGCATTTATTATTTATAAAAAATCTAACTCAATTTCTTTAACATAAACAGAGTTCTTGGATTCAGGGGGAGTTTTTACTCCCTCTAAATCTTAGAAATCGTTGTCCAGGGTCATAGCGCCGCTTATATCCCACTTGTAAAAGTGGGAGTATTAGCGGCGGTAGACATCGGATAAATAAAAAACCTTAATTTCACAATAAGGTAAACTGGTAACAAGAGAAATTAACAGGAAGCTGGTGGTGAAGAATCTGTAAGACTTAACAAGGCGCGCCTTGTAACAAATGATATTTGATTATTTAAACTAAAATATATCACAATAAAAATAGCTAAAACTATTGCTATGCTTGACATAGCAAAGAGTCCCAAACGACTAACTCTCTTTGAGTTATTTGAATTAATTGCATCTTGAGAAACTAGTTTAAAAAAGGCTACTGGTATGCCACTCTTGTCTAACGAATCTAGGTTTTGTGTATTAAGAATAGTGATAGCATTTCTACTATCCTGAATCATATCTAGATGAGCAAGATTAACTAAGTAGTAATCAATTAAATCAGCAGAATAATAAGCCCCACCCTCGGAAGCTAAAGCAGATAATATTATTATGCCTAAAAACAATCTTTTTAACATCTATGTTACCTTTCTTTCTCTGGCAGTCTATCTAATACAAGAGTATACCCATCAGCGCCATAAACTAGGCATCTATTTACCCTGCTAATAGTTGCAGTACTAGCCCCGGTCTGCTCGCAAATATCGGTATAGGTTTTCTTTTCTCGGAGCATCTTCGCAACCTCAAGCCTTTGGGCTAAAGCCTTAATCTCAGCTATTGTGCAAAGATCTTCAAAAAATATATAACATTCTTCCCTATTCTTTAAAAGTAAGATAGCATCAAAAAGGCTATCTGTATGTTCATCTATCAACTTGGAATTCATAATATAAAAACTCCTAACAACATAAACTGGCTTATAGAGATACAATAACAGTTTTTTCAAAAACAGTCAAGGTTGTTAGTATTTATACAACCTTGACTGTTTTAATAGCATTTTAAATTTTGTTTTTATTTTAGTGTTTATTGTTTATAAGCTCTAGAGCTTTGATGCTAAAGCACTACTTTCTGGCCACTTTCATGAGCTTTATACGCAGCTTCAATTATTCGAGTTAACGAAATAGCATCATTAATTCCTAAATATATTTCCTTGTTTTGTGTAACACCCTCTACCCATTGAACCAATGGACTTGGAAGAGATGTAGGTAAATTCTCTGCGACTACCCATTTCCCTTGTGTCGCTTCATTTGCATATCGTACATCCTCTTTGACAATTAGAGAACCTTTCGTACCACTAATTTCAAGAGTAAAAGGGGTATAGACAGTAACAAAGCTTGTCTCCGCAACGCCAATAGCACCTTTTTGAAATTCCATTACAACTACTACATTGTCTTCAATAGTTCTGTTGGTTACACTTGTAAACGTAGCAGAGATATTTCTAGGTTGACCTAAAAACCATTCTAGCATATAGATGGTATGTGCTCCCAAATCAATTAAGGCACCACCGCCACACTGCTCCTTGTTATAAAAATGCTGTGGCAACCAATCGGCAATGCTTCCATTATGTGCATTACGCACACGTACATAAGTAATATCACCTAATGCACCACTTTGCGCTATTTGTTTAGCAAAAATCAAATTACCTTTACATTTATGAACCAAAGCAATTGAAAATTTTACGTTGTTCTTCTCTATTGCTTCTTTAATTTTAATGCAATCTTCAACAGTAAGCGCAAGAACTTTTTCAGTAAAAATATGTTTCCCAGCATTTGCAGCTTTTACAATTAATTCAGTATGCATATTTGTTGGTGAATTAATAACGACTCCATCAATTGAACTATCCTGCAAAAGAGTATCATAATCTTCAACGAAACTACAATTCAACTCTTTTGACCATATTTTCCCTGCTTCTACGTTTTCATCCCACACAGCTACTATTTCACATTGGGGCAAAGCTAAAATCTGCTTTGCATAATCCCTGGCATGTACATGCCAACTGCTTATCATCGCAAGCTTCATAACACTTATCTCCTCCCAAATTCAACCTTTCAAATATCCTTATGCTACCTTTTTTTATGAAAAGTAAACTGGTTTACCAGTTTTTGCAGACTCGTAAATAGCTTCAAGTATTTGTGTCACTGCATAAGCTTCTTCAGGCTTTACAACCACATCTAGGTCATTAATAATTGAATCAATCCATCGCCTAGCTTCAATGATTGCAGGTGTTTCAGCAACTCCATCGTAAAAAGCAACACCCCCAGTGTTAAAGTCTGGTCTGATTTCCACAAGTTTACCAAATTCATCTTTATTGATACTGAGCCCGTTTTTAATTTGGGCACCTGCACTTGTTCCACAAAGTGCAATACTGCCTTCTGGGATAGGCTCTATGGTATTTAGTGCCCAGCTTGATTCAAGGATAATAGTAGCCCCATTTTCCATAACGATAAAGCCAAACGCAGCATCTTCAACTGTATGCTCTTTTTCATCCCAAGGTCCCCAAGGGTTGGCACAATCTGGGTTGGTGAGTTTTTTATATTTTGTACCTACTACCATTTTAGGTTTGTAATTATTCATCATCCAAAGGGTAAGGTCAAGTGAGTGCGTTCCAATATCAATCAATGGACCACCACCCTGTTCTTCTTCGTTTAAGAATACGCCCCAATTAGGAGTACCACGACGTCTAACTGCAAATGATTTTGCAAAATAGATTTCTCCTAAATCACCACGGTCTATAGCCTTCTTTAAATAAGTACTTTCTGCTTTATGCCTATGTTGATACCCAATAGTCAGTTTCTTCCCCGTTGCCTTAGCAGTTTCAACCATTTTCAAGGCATCTGCAGCTGTTTTTGCCATCGGTTTTTCACACATCACATGCTTATCTGCTTTGAGTGCATCAATCGAAATATATGCATGAGATTTATTAGGTGTACAAACATGGATAACGTCAATGGTACTATCCTCAAGCAAAGCCTTATAATCTGTATAAACTTTTGCATCTGGTGTACCATATTCTTTAGCCGCTTTCTCAGCTTTTTCCACAATCAAATCACAAAATGCGACCATTTCTACATTAGGTATTACTTTGAGAGAAGGCATATGTTTTCCATTAGCAATACCACCACAACCAATGATGCCAATTTTTAGCTTTTCCATAAAATAAATCTCCTTATATGTTTTTTTTATATCAATTTTCTTATTTTTAACTATGAATATTTTCAATGCTAGATTACCATTTCGCGGGAAAGAATGATATAATTATTCTACTCAAAAATATCAATTATTTGTCATGGCAGGAGGTCTTATAATGCTATCATTTTATGAAGAGAAAGAGATTTCCGATAAAGGTGTGCGATATCCTTTTAGCGGACACATCCAAGAAAAATGCGAAACTGGATTAATGGCACCCGCTCATGTACATGACTATATAGAAATCCTTTATTGTCTATCTGGAAATATCAAGATCTACCTCAATGGAAAAGGCTATACTTTCAGTGATGGAGACATAATTCTGATTAATTCTAGAGAAGTGCATAGTATTTTTGCAGAGGCGACCGATTGCCCAAACAAATACATTGTAATCAAATTTGAACCAGAAGTTCTTTATACGACCTCGAAAACTATTTTTGAAGCCAAATATGTTCTCCCCTTCACAACGAACAAATCAGAGCATCAAAAGCTTTTTACCCAGAATGAAATATCGGAAACGTTTATTCTAGAGCTTCTTCACGAGATCATTAAAGAATATACTCAAAAAAAGTATGGTTTTGAATTGGCCATTCGTACACATATTTGTAGAATATTTCTATGGATACTTCGAAGATGGAATGAAAAAGGCTACGATTTGAATACAGATTATACCCTTAACCAAAATACAATGGAACGGCTTCAGATAGTTTTTGATTATATTGATATGCATTATCAAGAAAATATAACAGTTGCTACTGTAGCACATCTATGTAACATGAGTTATAGCTATTTCTCTAGATTTTTTAAAATCATAATGAAAAAGAATTTTAGTGAATACCTAAACTATGTTCGGATCACAGCAGCTGAAAAACTATTAACCACTACCGATTTGAATATCACTGAAGTTTCGCAAGAGATCGGATATTCTACTTCCAGTTATTTTATCCAACAATTTAAACACTTCAAAAATATTACTCCCAAGCAATTTAAATGCTATATTAATGCGAAAAACTTCTCATCCATCCCAGGTGAAGCCTAAAAACAAATAGAAACATCTCCCCCAACGAAGCTGTTATGCGTTAGTATTTATCATCATATACTTTCTCAATTCTATCTTGTTGGATTAGTGAATACTAATATATTATGGGGGTTATCATTATGAATAGATTTATAGTAGTTATAACTAATAGGCGAAATTTAATTATATGCATAGTCGCAATATTATTTGTTGTACTTTCCGCACTTTTCATTGCTGCACTAGATTTTCCCAAAGTTATTGAAACAGACAATTCTCAGGCTAAGACTATTTTATCTCCAGAGAATGAAAACGCACTATTGAAGGATGTATTATCCAGTATTGTACCCTCTGGAAACAATGTTCTTTTTGAAAATAGTATTAGGGGAGTTGGAGATCAAAATATTAAATCTGATTTGACTAATGTTTCTCCCGCTGAGATTCTTAATAAAGGGAAGAATTTAGCGTACATTTTTGTCTACTCTGATGAAGAATATCTAAGGCCTATTTATTCAAATACGTGGAATCAATCATATTATCAAGGTTGGCTCTATTTGCCTAGAAAAATAATCTCTGCAAGACATAGTCTTTTCACATATGTCGGTGGTGTCAGTAACACTTTCGATATGGAAGGAGAGCTGGGCTTTTTCCCAAACATCACAATTGATAATCAAAATTACGTTAATTTTTTGATTTATAACTTTGATTTGCAAAATGTAATTCAGCTTGGAAATCAGATAGTAATTTCTGGTACACCCGTAAAAAAGGGGGTGCAAGTAATTTCTATAAAAATTGATGATGTTGCTATTCAAACGAATGAAAAAGAATACATTTCGGTGCAGCTTTGTACTCCTACTGGCTTTGAAATAGACTTTCAAAATATTCAATTTGCTAAAGGCTCTAAAAATGAAGATTATGGTCCTGTTAAAGAATCTTTAAATGAAACTAATAATGATATTATTGATAATAATATCGTTGATGTAAATAAGCAGAACATTGTTCTTCGGCAAGAGCTCACACACTTTATATCTGATTCATCAAAACCTCTTTACTTCCAATATAATGGGGGCTATCAGACATCTAGCGTGTTAAGTACAGATATAGATTTAGAAGAAGCTACCAAGTTCTCATCGGACATTAAATTTAGTATTTTGTATGAAAATCAAAAATATATAAGCCCGGTCTTCCATCCACAGTGGAGGGATAACTATGATAGAGAATGGTGTTATATCCCAAGAAAAATGTATATAAACATGAAAAAGCTCTTTGTTCTTCCATCAAATAAAGATGTTGCTTACGATCTATGTTGCGAGCTGGGGTTTTTCGAGAAATATTCTGACATTGGAAAAGACCAAGTGGGCCTACTTATAAATAATTTCACTGTTTCTGATGTAAGTATGTTTGAAGATAATATTTTAGTGACAGGAACGCCTTCTAGAGCAGGAATGCAAATTGTTAGTATATCAAAACCTAATCTTACGAAGTATAAAGAATACGCCGTAAGATTAGTTACAAAAGACTTATGTGAATTTGATGCAGATGTTATAAAAAACTAAACTACTTTAGGAACAACTAAATAATAATTTTTTCGTTACAAAAACGTGTTTTATTCTTTAGTTGTTCCTTAGTTGTTTACCAATATTTGTTTTAAACATAATTGTTATAAAAGCATATGCCAATATAGCACTAACAGCGCCTTGAATTAAATTCCCTGGTATCTCTGCTACAATTGCTGTAAATGCCAAAGATTTATCAATTAGCCTTATTATAGTTAATTCAAAAACGAAATACCCTAAAACCATAACAAGCGCACCTACTGCTAAGGATATTATTTGCACAGCACGAGATGGTGCTCTACCACTATTTTTATTGGCAATAGCGCCGACAATATACCCCTCTAATCCCTTTACAATGAAGGTGATTGGAACAAATATAAATGAGCCACAGGCTAAATCAGCCAACGCAGAGCCAATGGCTCCAGCGATAAAGCCTGATTTTTTGCCAAGTAGTATAGCAGTTATCATAATTGCAGCATCTCCAATATTAAAATAACCTCCTGGTATAGGACTGGGTATACGCAAAAATGGCAAGTACGTAATTAGGAAAACTACTGCTATCATTAAAGCATTCAGAACTAGTTTTTTAGTTGAAATTTTCATATTAATATTAACCTCTATTCTTTTTCTATTCTTCTTCTATTCTTCTTCTATTCTAATAATATTTACTACTTCGATTACTGAGCTCGCCCCTTTAAGCTCTTGAATTTTACTATTAAGTTCTTTCTCAATAGCAATTGGAGTAATAAATGCAAGCTCATCGTCTTGGATTTTAGAGTTTAACTCAATAAACTCAATAGGTCCAAGCAATGAAGAAATATTCTTCTTAGCTTCTGAAATATTGCTAATCTTAACTCTTACTAGGAATTTTGCTAGGCTATCTTCTATAGGAACAACATTATTTTCTTCATTTCTAATCCATACGCTCTCAGTTCCAAAGCCAGGATGCTTAGCTATATCTATTACATCTGCTACAACAGCACTAGCTGTTGGTAGTTTGCCAGCCCCTCTACCATAGAACATTGCATCTCCTATAGCATCACCCTTTACAACAATAGCATTGAACACATCCTCAACATTTGCCAAAGGATGCTCTTTTGAAATAATAGCAGGGCTTACGCAAGCAAAAATTTTGTCGCCGAGCTTTCTGCTGATGGCAATCAGTTTAATAACACCATTCATTGCCTCCGCGTATTTCATATCGGTTGTAGTAATTTTAGTAATACCCTCAGTATGTATGTTTTGGAAATCAACAAATTCGTTATATGCTATTGAAGACAAAATTGCAAGCTTTCTACAAGTATCATGACCCTCAACATCAGAAGTTGGATTCTTCTCAGCATATCCATTTTGTTGTGCCTCTTTTAAGGCATCTTCAAAACTTTTGCCTTCTTTTCTCATTTGAGTGAAGATATAATTTGTAGTTCCATTCAATATTCCAGTAATGCCGTGGATCTCATTTGCAGCTAGACATTGATTAAGTGGACGTATAATTGGTATACCCCCACCCACACTTGCCTCAAATAAATAGCTTACTCCATTTTCCTTTGCTAGCTGCAAAAGCTCTGGCCCCTGCGCAGCAACAAGCTCTTTATTTGATGTAACAACGCTTTTACCCGACAATATTACTCTCTTGGTAAACTCCGCAGCAATGGTAGTTCCGCCAATTGTCTCTACAACTACGTCTACACTGCTATCGTTAAACACATCATCTGCATTTTTTGTAAGTACATCCTTATCTGGGCTATCTGGAAAATCCCTAATATCTAAAATCCATTTAACTCTTATTTCAGTTCCAGCACGTTGTTTGATACTTTGACTGTTTCTTTTAATAACCTCAGCCACCCCAGAGCCAACCACTCCATAACCTAAAATCGCAACATTAATCATAATACCCTCCCACAGCTATTACATTTTTAAAAATTTATCTTGCTAATATTTCACTTCGTCTGACACCCTCAACTTTGGCTATTTCTATCATCAAGGCCTGCATATCATCCTTCATATCAAGAGTTTCAATTGAAACAGTCACATCAGCTAATCCATTAATCGGAATATTCTGGTTAATAGTTAAAATGTTTGCATTAGCAGTAGCAATTTTGTTAATAATACTTGAAAGTATTCCAGAAAAATCTTCTACAACAAAAAATAGTGTAATAACTTTACCTCTTGATGTTTCATAAAATGGGAATACATAATCCTTATATTTATAGTAAGCACTTCTACTAATTCCAACTTCTTTAACAGCATCATTGACAGTTTTTATCTTGCCAAGACCTAATATCTTTTTTGATTCAATTACTTTTGCGAATACTTCTGGTAAGACAAATGAATCAACTAAGAAAAATACAGACTCCTGTTTCATAAGCCCTCCTGTCCACCTGATACGTACAATTGTGTTTCCATGGTGTATATACTAGCACATTGTTTTGATTTTTGCAACCAAAACAAGACATATTAATCTATAAGTTATATGAAAGATTAAATGAAAAAGTAAATTCCACTATTCGTATACCAAAGTAGAGTTTAGTCTTGCACGAAATTCCGTTACAATGTAGTTGGTATCTGCTGGCACTAGTACTTTAAAACACCTTTAAGTAAATCAAATTGCGTGACAGGTAAATTCAGCGAAGCTATATTGGAAACACGTAGAGGCGCAATAAATCCTAGTTTTATAGAAACAAAACCTCTTTTTCTCTTGAAAATACTTCCAGAAGATGTAATGCTCTCTATACTTTTAGTCTTTACAATTGCAATCATTTTATTAAATCCCCCTGCCGAGAGTACAACGTTCTTGTCTCCCACACAGATTCCTGCATTGCCAAACTTAAGCATAACACCAACTATAGACAAAGCTAAAACTAATATAGCACAAATCAATACAATATAATTATTTAAATGGATTGCTACAATTATTGCGGATAAGCAGGCAACTGCAACGAATCCAAAGCCTAGGCTAAAGAAGAAATACCGTATCGCCTTTCTCTGTGGCTTACAAAGTGTGTAATCCAACTTATATTCAGGCAATACTCTATTTACTATCTGCATTATTCTTTCAATAGATGCTATCGGGAATAAAATAGCTTGCTCTGTTCCACCCTCTTTTGAGCTATCACCATAACCTATTACAATGACTTCTGCTGTATAAAGTTTACAAAGCTTCATAAGCAAACTTTGCTTTAAAATAATTCCGTTTATTTTGCTCTTCTGAAGTGAAAAGCTCTTTTTATTCAAAAACCCGTACTGTACTTTTAGTGCATCATCATCTGCCCAAACTTTAAAATTATAATAAGTAACAACACATTTTACGACAGACACAGCTATTGTAATCAAATAAATAATTATTATCGCTGCAACAATTAATCCACCTACAAATACATTTTGAAAACTTGGTGCTATGGTTCCAAGCAATGGTCCAACAACAGCAATTATACTTAAGAAATACACAGATTTTGACTGTAGCAGACCCAATTTTACAAAATCTTGTGGTTGTGCTCTCATAGCTTCAATTTCTTCTTTTTTTGCTGTTTCTATTTTTGCCGTTTCTATATTTGATGTTTCTATTTTTAGTCTATTAGTAATTATTTGCTTAAACCTAATAGCTTCATCAATCTTTAAAGTCAAGTTTACATTTGATTTATTTGCAACCTCATTAGTTTGGCTCGCATTATCTACCTTGATTTTATATACCCTAAAAAGCTGGAATATAATGTTTTGAGACAAATCCACAGTGGTAATAGTGGAAAACGGAATCTCTGTCTTCTTTTTAGTAAAAACTCCAGACTCTACTATTAGATAGTCTTCACTTAACGTGTAATACGTGAAAAAATAATTGATCAGTCTAGAAATAGGACTTAGTAAAATAAAAGCAATTGGTATCAATGCCTGTTCGTCTAAACTTTTTACAAGAAATACACCAAAAATAACACCTATAATAATAGCTGGTATTTCTATTACTTTTTCAAATAAGATAAGACAGTTTCCTCGTATATGTTTAAATTCCAATTTATCCTCCAAATTTCCAATGCAATCTTATTGCAATATTGCATTGCTTCTTATAAATTTTTAGATTACAAGTTCATTTATCCTGTGAATCAAGTCTGGTATATAGCTTTGATTTAAGACCCTCTGCAATTGAGCTTGCATCTTCATTTGAAATTCCCTCAATACCAAACTGCCCACTGGCAGTATGTATATTAACAACAGAAATACCCAGCTTTCGGTTTATTGGTCCTTGTGAAATTGTTATATGCTGTACTCTTACAATTGGAATAACGGTATTTTTGACAAAAAATATTCCATGCCTGATTTCTACTCTATCCTCTGAAATAATATATCCCCATTGCCTGTACTCAATAGCTGGGAATAGGTAAAGTGCCATTAGCATATATACTGTGGTAATTCCTATAAACATATATGCAAAAAATATATAAGGTTCAAAAAATGATTGCTTAGACAAAAGAACCATTGTAGTAGCCATAATAGCCTCAATTATAAAAACGCCAATCAGTCTTACAAGTCTCCAAGAAACCAAAATTCTCTTATCCAGTTTGTTATACTCCATTTTAGCGTCCTACCCTTCCTAACTATAAATAACATATTCTATTTAAATAATACATTATTTTTTCACACAAAACACTATCCTATACTAAAATATATGGGAAAACGTCTGAACTAAGTTTTCTTAATATTAATTTGACATTCAAGTAGTTTGTTTGTTAAAATTGATAGTTGAATGCATTCAATTAGTTCGATTTATATAGAATCAGATTTGAATAGTTGTTTCATTACATTTTTTGGTCGTTATGAGGCTCGTGGAGGTTAAGTGGGAAAAGATATATTAAGTTCAGAGAAAATGGGTACAATGCCCATAGGAAGATTGCTTACTGTAATGTCAGTTCCAGCTATGCTTTCAATGTTTGTACAATCACTATATAATATTGTAGATAGTTTTTTTGTTTCAAAACTAGGGAAAGAGGCTTTTGAAGCTGTATCTATTGCATTTCCAATGCAGCTGTTGGTTTTGGCTTTTGCAATTGGTGTTGGCATTGGTACAAACTCACTCATCGCTAGAAAACTAGGTGAGGGAAAAGTTGATGAAGCCACTGTTACAGCGCGTACAGGCTTGTTCTTAGCAATAATCAATGCAGCTATATTTGTTGTTGTAGGTTTGGTTTTTTCAAGACCCTTTGTATCTATGTTTTCAGATAACCCTGAAGTTATAGCCTTGGGTACAACTTATTTAACAATTGTAACAGCCGCTTCTGCTGGAATGTTTATAGAAATCCTTTGCTCCAAGACTCTACAAGCATCTGGGAATATGATGATACCTATGATTTCTCAGTTAATAGGAGCTATTCTTAATATAATTTTAAACCCGCTATTGATTTTTGGTTTGCTTGGTTTTCCAAAGCTTGGTATCGCTGGCTCTGCTATCTCAACTGTCATAGGGCAGCTGACAGCAATGACATATGTAATTATTATGTTCAAAGTAAAAAGTCATGATATTCATTTAACTCTCCGTGGTTTAAAGGTTAAGAAAGAAACTGTAATTGACATTTACAAGGTAGGAGCCCCAACAATAGTTATGACTGCAATTGCATCTGTGACTACAACCGGTTTAAATGTCATACTTATGTCATTTTCAGAGACAGCAATTTCGATACTAGGTATTTACTTCAAGCTTCAATCCTTTGTATTAATGCCTGTGTTTGGTTTAACTCAAGGTGCGATGCCAATGATGGGATATAATTTTGGCGCCAATAAAAAGAATCGATTTTATCATACCTTTTATCTTTCGTTATCAGTTTCATTTATCATTATGTTAATCGGACTATTCATATTTCAAGTATTTCCAGATAGACTACTTTCACTATTTAACCAGAACTCAGATGCTGGTATTTATGCACTCAGGGTTATAAGCCTCTGCTTTGTTCCTGCGACCTTTGGTATTATTGTTTCTACGATGTTTCAGGCTATAGGGCATGGCTTTAAATCACTTGTAATGTCCCTGCTTCGACAATTAGTGCTTATACTTCCTTGTGCATTTATTTTTGGGAGGCTTTTTGGACTGCAGGGTGTTTGGTATAGCTATCCTGTTGCCGAAATAGTATGCGCTTTGATTTTCACACCAATTGGGTTTAAGATAATCAAGAATGAGTTTATTAGAAAAAATTCTCTTTTATAGATGAATTGCACTTTATTTGAGCTTACATATAGTCTTTACAATATAGTGCAACTCTTCATTTTTTTTGAACTTAAAAGTTCCAATGTTTATCTTTGTTGAAGCTTTGTAGAAATCCAACACAGCGATAAAATCTTCTTTGCTCTCAATAACTCCTTTTTCAAGTAATTCATCGATAACATACTGTGATGTGTGACCAGCCTTTATCTCAATAATAATATTTTTCTCACTGCTGTGAACATCTGTGGTAGTTTCAGCTACGGTACTGTTAGCTATGGTACTCTCATCTTTTGTACTGTCAGCTACGGTACTCTCATCTGTTGTACTGTCAGCTACGGTACTCTCATCTGTTGTACTGTTGACAGATGCATTTCCGCTATTGTTTGAAGCATTTTCGTCATTTATAAATTTTACCTGTTCTATCAAACCATATCCCTTAGCCAAACTAATTATTTCCGACTTGCTAAGTTCCTTATTAGTTCCGGCAGAAAAAATCATTCCGGAAATAGCGGTTATAATCATTCCGATTCCTATCCCTAAAACAATACTTTTCTCGTGCACTTTTTTCATCTGTATTCTCCTATTTGGCTGCGATAACTAATATAGAACTAATAATGTCATAACTATTTACTCAATCCTCGAATAAGACCAATCTCACCTTTACCAATTTTTAATTTATCAGATATTTCATCATTACTTAGCCCTTGCTCAATCATTTGCAAAGCTTCTCTCCTCTTGCTATTTAAAACAAGTCTAGATTTTCCATCATTTGACAAGTCCTTGTTATATCTCTCACTATTATAAGAGAACTGCATATTAACCAACCTTTGAGCTTCAAGCTCAGATATCTCACTTTGATTCACCTTCTCGGAAATTGGTATATTTAGTGTTTCTTGAACCTGATTCTTCATCTCTTTTGACAACTGAACAGAATCTTCTTTATCTATTGCTGTCTCATTAATATTAATATTAGTACTTTTATTAAAGAACTCTTGATTTTTCTCAGCTATTACTGTTACAACATAATCAGACATTCTATTTAGTTCCTGTATCATTTCTTCCGAATCTTGAATCAAGCCAAACATTTCGTCTTTCTTTCTATCAAATTCCTTAAAAAAGTCTTTTCCACTTACCCTATCCATTACAATAAAAAGAAGGGAGCCAATTACTAATAAACCCCCTAAAAAAATTATGCTTACATAAAATGCTTCCATATTCACCTCAAGCTGTTAAATCCTAATATCAATAGTTGGAGTATTTGGAGTGTTCTTCTGTTTCTTTTTTTTGTCATTTTGTTTAGTATTATCTTTTTCTTGTTTCTCAGTGATACTGCCGTGTTGAACATTTTCTCTAGCTATGACCTGCTTTAAGTTGTTGTCTATTCTTTCTTGATTTGATGATGCCTGCTGTTGATTTATTGCTTGATTTTTGTTGGTCTCATCATTATATGTTTTTGCCACTTCAGATGTCTTTGGAAACATTACCTGAAAGTCCATAGGCTTTATAGACATATAATCACCCTCCTATGCTTTATATTTTCCTTATACTATAACAAAGTATAAGTGCAACTAAGACTTCTGCCATCGCTTGCAGCTTGGCACAAGCCAAGTTTTCTTTATACTATAACAAAGCATAAGTGCAACTAGGCTTCTGCCATCGCTTGCAGCTTGGCACAAGCCAAGTTTTCTTTACTTGTCTATCGCTCCAACACATATATCTGCACCTTCTCTATACAGAGTACAGTACTGAAGAGTTTCTTTTACATACATCATACACGAGCCAATTGAAACCTTTACTCCTGGATATAAAAAGCTTAATGCACGAATCTTACCATTACCCTCTTGCTGAAGCTTCTCATCCAAAATCATCATTTCTTTTTTAACTTCTTCTAGTTTTGATGATAAATATATCTTTGTCCGTACACTCTTAGTCAATATCTCTTGTTTATCTGGTGTAAGTGCGCCCATACTCTCTATCTTTTTTAAAATAACTATTGCCTGATTAGCCTTTTTTATGTCGCTCTCCATCGATACCAGATCATCTTTTCCCTTTTTATATCGTTCTCTTATCGTTGGGTCAGCCCCTACCTCAAGATCAGTAACTGTTGCCATATGCGAGCCAATTATTTTTGCAACAATAATTTTTCCAACCTTGCAGGTCCCCCCAACTAGTAGTCCTTTTCTTCCTGTTAATTCCAGCTTGTTACCACACCTGACGTTACTATGCATTACAGCTTCAGCCTGAATATTATTTTTTGCCTCAACATTGCTGTACTCAATATATCTAGCTACAATATCTCCACCTGCGCTGAGTGATCCCTTCCCCATTCCCTGCATTCCTCTTCTGAGGACTATATTCCCACCAGCTTTTATCGTTGCCCCTTCAACTGCTCCATAGACCTCTACGTTGCCTCCAGCTTCAACACTAAAGCCAGACAATACATTTCCTTTTATTATAACGCTACCTACAAAGCTGACATTTCCAGTAGAATTATCCACATCTGCCGGGATTTCATGGTTAGTGTATACACTGACCTTTGATTGTTCCAAATACTCAACCTCTCCAGCAGTCGTAGCATATATAGATTTACCATCCTCAGATATAGCTACATTCTTGCCCCTCGGCAGTATTGCCGCCCTACCATTAACCGCTGGCAACGTTTTTCCTTTTACAGATTTACCTTGAGTTCCCATTATCGGAGGCTCAAGTGTACAAAGTATTTGTCCCTCTTTTACTGATTGAATAAGATTTAACTCTCTATAATTTATACTTCCATCTTCAAATAATGATGGCGTTTTATTAACAGTAGTATCAAAATGATATATCACAAACCCATTTTTGCCATTTTGTGCAGAGATACCTTCGGCTACACAAAATGCCTCTTTGTACACCGGGTTTTCAGAAAAATAATTAATAGCCTCTTCCTTAATACCAAATGTGACTTGTTGATTTGCAAGGGCACTGTGTATTTCATCCCTGCTAGCTGGAGCACTCGCCTCTACTGCATATAAGGTAATAAAAGCCTTTAGTTCATCTGGCGAAATAGTTACTAATACCTTTAGATCGTTATGATCTGCCATCATTTCTCCTTTAAGATTCAAGCATTATTTTATGCCTAAACAATTTTCCCCTCATTCTAAGAAGCGCTTTTGTATGTAATTGAGAAATTCTAGACTCTGTTACATTCATTATAGCACTTATCTCCTTTAAGGTCAGTTCTTCAAAATAGTAAAATGAAATTACTGTTTTCTCTTTTTCTGGTAACTTATTAATTGAGTCAACAAGCAGCTCCTTTATTTCATTTCTTTCTAAAGCAGCCTCTGGCTTGTCCTCAGTACTATCGCTTAGTATTTCCAAGCCTCTCTCATAGTTTTGCTCCATAAACTCTTCTAATGACATCATTGAAGATACATTGACATCATTTAAAAGCTTATAGAAATCTGTCATGCTGATTCCCATCTTCTCAGCAACTTCTTTATCTGT
Source organism: Ruminiclostridium sp. (assembly GCA_036507975.1). GTDB lineage: Bacteria > Bacillota > Clostridia > Acetivibrionales > DSM-1351 > Ruminiclostridium. The sequence goes on along the minus strand of DATCID010000050.1, from coordinate 37,905 downwards.
AGCTGAATGTCCAACTTCATTTTCTATCTCAACATAAACTCTTTCAAGTTCTTTGTTTTTCTGCCTTAACGACCTTGGTACCCAATCTAAATCTCTAATACTATCTATAATAGAGCCCCTTATCCTAAAAGAAGCATACGTTTCGAATTTAACTCCCTTTGTGATATCATATTTTTCAATAGCGTCAATAAGCCCAAATGCTCCATATCCAACCAAATCGTCAAATTCAACATTTGAACCAAAGTATATACTCAACCTACCTGCCACGTACTTAATTAAATAAGCATACTCAATTATAAGCTTTTCCTTAAAGGCAGGGTTTTTGGTTTCAATATACTGTTTCCATAGCTGACTATTATTTACACTAGACATGTATATCCCCCCAATTAATATATGCTATATATATCACTTATCGTAATATTAATTTACTTTTGTCCTAATCGCTTGCGATAAATCTAGTGGAGAAAATCCGTCGTCTAGCTTGTTATCTGTAACCAAATCTAGATTAGTACCCAAATGTTTCTCCTGATTTAATTTCTCAAGCTTTTCTTTTTCCAACTTTTCCTGTTCCCACTTCTGCTTTTCAGCTTCAAGCTTTTGTTTGTTTTGCTCTTCGACAACATTTGTTAATGTAGAACTAACAAATACCCCTATTAAGTAAAAAACCACCATAGCTATAATCATTCTAATACAAGTTTGATTCGTATCTAGACTGTTAGTTAGGCAAATAAAACCTGTTAAAAGAGCTGCCAGCATCGCAAGTAGAAAAGGAATTTTCATAATTGTCTCCATTCTTACCTCTTCTGTTATTAAACTAGAAAGTAAAGAACTTCTGCATTCTTTTTTTTAGTTAAAATCCAAAATAAAACTATAATTGTTTTACCCCTGACCCGATAGTCTTTATCATGAGTCTGCCATCGTCGGAATAAAGCTCAATAGTGCGTCCATAATTACCACCTGTATCTTCTGAAACTACTGGTATCTTCAGTTCTTGTAATTTTTCCTTAGAAGCCACTGCATTTCTATAACCAATTCGCATTAAGTCAGAGCTTTGACTAAAAGCAAACATCTGAGCTCCACCCGCAAGCTTTGCAACAATTCTCTCCCTTTTTGCTCCAAGCTTAACCATATCTTCTAAAAGTTTTATAATCGCTGTATCTGCAAATTTTGCAACGTTATTATTATTTCTAGCTTGTTCACTGCAAGGCAACATTACATGTGCTAAACCAACTACTTTTGCCACTGAATCATATAATGCAACACCAACACAAGAACCGAGTCCAAGCGTAGTTATCATACAAGGATGACGTGCTGAATTCAAATCAGCCATACCAACCTTTAATATCTCTATACCCATTATTCTATAACTCCCAATGCTTTCAGTAATATCTCGTATGAATCAACATCCGGGATCAAAAGAAAGTCCCCAAATACTTTTGTAACACCTTCACTGAACTCTGTTTCAATATATAAAACTGAATCCCCTACTTTTCCAAACTCTATAGCAGGAACACTCAAAATAGCGCCAGCCATATCAATAGCTAGTTGCGGTACAGATGGCATTATTTTAAGATTTGTTAAGCCTGCAAGTGCATTTAAATATGAAGCAGTCAATATATTACCAATTTCCTTCAAGGCTGACAGCTCAAAATCACTAAATTCTAGACTAGTTAACTTATTATCATCTAAAAGAATATTTACAAGTTGTCTAGCAGCATTAATGTCAAGAATAAACATCATATTACCAGATAAATCACCCGAAATACTCAGAAGTATACCAACAACTAGAATTTCTTCTCCACCTAAAATCTGGCTTACCTTATCAAATCCCAAAATTCTAGCCTTGGGAACAGCCATATCAACTTTCTTATTTATCATCTTAGCTAAAGCAGTTACTGCATTTCCTGCTCCAATGTTTCCAATTTCTTTTAGTACATCCAGCTGGACATTATTTAACTCATCAAAACTAATCGACATAACTTTTACCTCAATTTCAAATATTTTTAATCAAAGCTTAATTATTTTCTCAAAGTTTAAAAGTGTTACTATTTCTCCATCTACCTTACCAATACCAAATATGTAATCAGAGGCTGCACTGTTTATCAAGCTTGATGCACTCTCAATTGATTCGCCTCCAAGTTGAATTGTTTGAATTACCTGATCTACTATAACACCTATTGATATCTCTTCCAGTTTAAGAATAATAATACGTGTATCCTCAGTTTCTTCGGCTAAAGGAAGATTGAACTTTGCTCTCAAGTCCATGACAGGAATTATATCTCCTCTTAAATTGATTACTCCCTTGATATAGTCAGGTGTTTTAGGTACCCGAGTTATAGTTTTCATCCTATCGATTGTGGTGATTTTGAGTGAATCAATACCAAACCGTTCCTCACCAAGGCTAAATACGATAAACTGTCTTGTTTCAAATTCATGAATCTGTGAATCTGCCATATGAATGCCCCTCTCTATGTTATAGAATTTACATCAATTATTAGTGCAACATTTCCATCTCCAAGAATAGTAGCTCCTGCCAAATATTTTATTCCAGTCAAAAGTTTTCCTAGTGATTTAATAACTATTTCCTGCTGCCCAATTACGCTGTCAACGACCAAACCCGTGAGCTTTTCACCTTTTCTAACTATTACAATCTTAAGCTGCTTTTGAGATTTCGAATCACTATTTGGAACCTCTAATGAATTTGCCAACCTTGTAATTGGAACAACCATATTTCTTAAAAGAATAACTTCTTGCCCCTGAACTGTCTTGACATCTTGTGCCTGCCAATTGTATATTTGGTAAATTGATCCTAGAGGAATAGCATACTTCTCAGTCCCGACATTTACAAGCAATGCTTGGTAAATAGCAAGAGTAAGAGGCAATTTTATCATGAATTTGCTTCCTTTACCGATCGAGGTTTCTACCTCTACGGTTCCTCCAAGTTGCTCAATTTTTGTTTTAACAACGTCCAGTCCAACTCCTCTTCCAGAGAGCCCTGTTACCTTATCCGCAGTGCTAAAACTTGGCATAAATAGCAATTCAATAGCATCCTGCTGGGACATTGCAGCAGCAGCTTCCCTTGAAACTATACCTGTTTCAATGGCCTTTGCCCTTATCTTTTCGGTATTAATACCAGCTCCATCATCTGCAACCTCAATAATTACGTAGTTACCAGATTGATATGCCTTAAGATTTATTTTACCAACTTCAGATTTGCCAAGTTGTTTTCTTTTCGCAATGGATTCAAGACCATGATCGCAGGAATTTCTGAGTAAGTGAATAAGAGGATCTCCAATCTCATCTATAACAGTTCTGTCAAGCTCTGTCTCTTCCCCTGACATTACTAATTCTATTTCTTTTCCTAGATCCTTTGAAATATCTCTAATCATTCTTGGGAATCTGTTAAATACAGTTTCTACAGGTACCATTCTGACTTTCATAACAGAATCATTTAAGTTAGTAGTTATTCTGTCTAAATACTCTAACGTCTCATGATATTCTTGTGGTTTAGTTGTAATATCTGTTCCTTCTAATCTAGTTTTTGTTATTATTAGCTCGCCAATCAGATTCATCAATACATCCAATCTATCAATATCAACTCTCACTGTTCTTTGAGTTTTTCTTGCTACATTTTGCTTAGTTGTGTCCTGAGGAACTGCTTGTTTAGTAGTTACTTCCTCTAGAGATTCACCAGCCTTGAAATCCACTTCAGCCTTTTTTTCCTTTTCACTATGAACAGAACCTTCATCTTCGTATTTGCTCATTTTACTAATGATTACTTCCTCTATCTCTGCAATTGAGTTGAGCTCTTTGGAAAACAGCTTCCCATCCTCTTTAGAAACAACAATAACAGTAAATTCGAAGTCGAATTTCTCGTCTTCAATATCTTGAACTAAAGGCTGCGATTTTATAATCTCGCCATATCTCTCTAATGTTTGGAATAGGATAAATGCCCTAGCAGATTTTAATAAACACCCCTTATTTAACACTATTGTTATTTTTAAAGCATTAATTCCCATATCGATAGCTTTGTTTACAGCATGCTGCTCAAATTCATCGATATCAAGTCGTGCAGTTATGTACTTATCATTTTCAACTGGAGTTTGGCTATTAAGCTCTTTGGATGTTGGAGAGTGACTTATTGTACCTTTATTTTCTAATATCTGGTTTAATGATACTATAACATTATTATATTCCTTATCGCCCTCTCCTGCAGTTGTAACAACACTATTTACATAGTTCTCAAGTGCGTCTAAGCATTTAAATAAAACATCAACAAGGTCTGATGTTATTTTAATTTCATCGTTTCGAATAGAATGTAATACATTCTCCATATCATGGGTCAATTTGGTCATTTTCGTAAAACCCATTGTTCCTGCCATGCCCTTTATTGTATGAGCAGATCTGAATATCTCGTTTAATACCTTTTTATCCTCAGGATCCTTCTCAATTTGCAAAAGACATTGGTTTAAGCTTTGTACGTGCTCATTTGCCTCTTCAATAAATATTTGTAAATACTGACTCATATCCATACTAACACACCCCCAAAAATTGAATAATTACCTCTGAAATCTTATCAAGTGATACCACTTTGTCTACTGCTCCAGACTGAACTGCCATTTTTGGCATTCCATAAACTACGCTTGTTTCTTCGTCTTGTGCTATAATAAAACTTTTGTTTACTTCCTTTAATTTCTTTATACCAATGCTTCCATCTGCTCCCATCCCTGTCATAATAACCCCTATGATGTTTTTCAATCCTGTATCAGAAAGAGAACTCATCATTACATCAACTGAAGGTCTATGCCCTCCAACTGGCGGAGACTTATCAAGGTTTATAATTATATCACCATTCGTAGCAACTTCTATCAGCATATGAGCATCGCCGGGTGCTATGTACGCATGCCCTGCTAAAACTTTCTCCTTATGTGTTGCTTCTTTAACTACTAAGTCACTCTTGCTATCAAGTCTTTCTGCCAAAGATTTTGTAAAACCAGGAGGCATATGCTGTACTATTAAAACAGCAGCGGGAATATCTCCCGGCAAAAATGGTATTACACTTTGCAAAGCTTTTGGTCCTCCTGTAGATGATCCAATAGCAATTATGTTTTTTAGGACCGCATTATTTTTCTCTAATATATCAGAGCAGCTTTTTTTAAATACATTTTGGTTATCATGAAATTTAACATTTCTAGCAATTGTAATCTTTTCAATAATCTCGTTTCTCTTTTTAATATTTTTTATATCAAATATATTTTTGGGCTTTTCTATAAAATCAACTGCGCCTTCATCTAATGCCTTAATTGTAAGCTCAGCACCAAGATCTGTACCACTGCTAAGTATTATTACTGGCTTGGGAAATCTATTCATGATCTCTTTTAAGCAATCAATGCCATCCATTATTGGCATCTCAATATCAAGGGTAATCACATCTGGATTTAGTATGCTAATTTTACTAAGTGCATCTTTTCCATCAGTCGCTGTACCAACAACAATAAGCGTCTCTTCATAGTCTATCATATCAGATAGAACTTTTCGCATAAACGCAGAGTCATCTACAATTAATACTTTTATTGCATTACTTCTCTTTGATTTAAAATCCATTGGTTACCTCAACCCTTTATTTAACAGTAATCTTTGCTGATTAAATATAAATCCTACAATCTTCTCACGCTTTTTGTAGTCAATATCTATAAAGTTTATTGATGAAATGTATTTCAACTCGTTATTTATTATATTTTTAATACATCTAATTACTTCACCATCAAAATCTACTAAGCTATCATCATCTAATTGGATTTTCCCCTTTAACTGAGTTTTCTCACTAAGAGGCTCCTTTGTTAAAGCAGACAATCCACCTCCACTTAAATCAATTGTATCTCCAAAAATTTCTCTGTTTCTTTCTTCTAACCCATTTGCCTGTTGTCCATAAAAAATAATAGGAACAGAACATTCAAATCTAAAAAACTGCCTTCTTTGTATAATTTGTATTTTTTCAGTAACTCTTAAATCTATTAATGCAATATCGTCAGCAATAAGCCTATTCTCTACAAAACCAGCTATTCTATATACCTGGTTTGAATTATAAAACAAATATGCCTCAATATGTGATCTCACTCTTATAGGATATACCTTTGCCTCAAATATTGGTGCAGCTATCCTAATAACATCTTCATCTATGTAATCTTCTATCTGGCTTACGAATCCAATATCCAGTTTTCCTTTACTTGGATCAATAACTGTTAACTCAATCTTTGTCCCAATTGGTATATCTCTAAGATTTTTAAGTTTATTCAATCAACAACCCCACCCAGTAATAGTATACTATCATATTAATTGGTAAACAACCCAACAAACCTGTTAATAAATCCTTTAATACCTGCTTTTGCAACATTGTATTGATTCAAATCCTTCTTTATAAGAGAATCAGCAATATCATAAATCAACTTACTAGTAGAATTCTTTGGATTATTAAGTAAATATGGTCTCTGCATCTTTACTGACTTAGTAAACGACTGGTCATATGGTAAATATCCAATTGTATCTAGCTTCATTCCCAAGAATCGGTCTGATACCATAGCAAAATTATTATATACATTTCTAGCCTCATTTTCATTATCTGCCCTATTTATCAATACATTTATCGTACAATCTTTCCTTGAACGTGATACAGTTTTAACAAGAGCATATGCATCAGTAATTGATGGTGGCTCTGGTGTAATTACTAAAATTACTTCTTCAGCTGAAAGTACAAAGTTCATAACAGTATCTGATAGACCTGCACCTGTATCTATCAATATATAATCTGCGATATGGTCTAGTAGAGTCATATTTGAAATGAAAGCTTGTAGTGAGTTTTTATCAAGGTTGATTAGTTCCTGTACCCCCGAACCTCCAGAAATAAACTTAATATTACATGGTCCATCGCATAAAATATCTAATATCCCCTTCTCACTATTAATTGAATCCAGTAACGTATATTTGGGAATTATCCCAAAAACAACATCTATGTTTGACAAACCCAAATCAGCATCTATAATAACAACCCTAAAGCCTTTTTGACTTAATGCTATTGCAAGGTTAACAGTGACACTAGTCTTACCAACTCCACCTTTACCACTAGTAATAGCTATTACCTTAGCACGACTATATAGTTTTATCTTTTCTGTTGCAAGCGAAGGATCGGCTTTGTGAGAAGATATGTCATCTGATTTATTATTTAAATTATTAACTATCTTCCTTAACTTTTCAGCTTGATCTATCATAATAACCTCCACATCCCAGTACGTTAACTTGAAAGAATTAATTTTATTCAAGTTATGATATACTTCTTAACAAGTCTTTCGATAGCTTGTCAACATTTGCTATTTCAATATCATCAGGTACATTTTGACCATTAGTTATATAGGAAAGGCTTTTATTCGAAAAGCACTTTGTATTTAAAATACTTCCATATACTAGTGTTTCGTCAAGCTTAGTAAAAATAAGCCTATAATTTGGAATAAAACTATAATTACAAATTATATCCTTACAATTTCTTGAACTAACTGTTGTACTAAGTACTAAAAAAACATTATCTGCATGGCAAACTTCAGTTAACTGCTTTAACTCCCCAAACTTTTGTTTATCCCTATAACTACATCCAGCTGTATCAATTAATATAACATCCTTGTCGCTATACTTCTGTATCTCATTGCTAATTTCTTCAACTGAATATGCTACTTCTATCGGAATCCCTAATATATCCGCGTATGTTCTTAACTGATCAACAGCAGCAATTCTATATGTATCAGCAGTAATTAATCCTATTTTTTTGTTATTTAACAGCATAAATGTAGCTGCTAACTTCGCCAATGTTGTTGTCTTTCCAACACCTGTCGGTCCTACAAAAAGTATAACTGTTGGTTTGCCATCTTCTCTGAAATTAATAGGTTCAGCTTTTCCTAGCATAGAAGCTATAACAGAATGCATCACGAGTGAAGCATCATTAATACTCCTGGCACTACTTTTCTTTTTAACCTGTTCAATAATACTTTTTGCAATTGCTTCATCAACCTCATTATTTAAAAGATTATTATATAATAATTGAAAAACTTGAGGGAATTGTTTAGTATCCTTCTCTTTTTCAATACCTATATTCTTAACTTCAGGTTTAACAGCATCCAAAATTTTATCCAAAATATTTTCAATATTATTTACTTTATTCTCTAGCTCGGTAATTTTTTCCTCTTTTTGTGACAATATATTTTTTTGTGAAGTAATATTATTGGTGGTTGCTTCTATTCTAGCTAAATCACGCTCTCTCATTTTGGCAGTATCATCATCAATTGCAGCCATTACTTCTATCATTGGAGCAGTAAAATATTTTTTAATGCCCTTTTGCCTTACTTTCTTTGTGTTCAAAATAATTGCATTATTTCCAAGATCCATTTTTACTTTGAGTAATGCCTCTTGAGTATCTTTCCCCATATAACGCTTTATTTTCATGTATTAACCTCCATAAATAATGCTCAAAAAATATAATTATCATACTCTGCCGCCGCTAAATAGTTACTACTCCAACAGATTGTACTTCTATTCCCGGATCAATTTCATTATAAGATAAAACTACCAATCCAGGAATCACATTTTCAGTAAGTCTCTTAAAATATAATCTAACTATTGGTGATGCCAGAACAATTGGCTGATTTCCAAGTTGTACCAACCGCTGAACATTTTTCGATAAATTGTTTATAATTGTATTTGAAACAGAAGGATCAAGCGCTAAATACGAGCCAAATTCTGTTTTCTGTATTGAATCCATTATCATTTGTTCTACTTTTGGATCTATAGTAATTACATTAGAATTTCCACTAAAGAATTTTTGAGATATCGATCGTCCAAGCGCTTGCCTTACATACTCTGTAAGCATGTCTGCATCATGAGTCATCGGTGAATAATCTGCCAATGTCTCCATTATAGTAACCATGTCTCTAATGGAAACATTTTCTTTCAAAAGGTTTGCAAGAACTTTCTGAATCTCACCTATACTCATTAATTTAGGTACCAGCTCATCCACAATTGCTGGATAAGTTTGCTTCAGATTGTCAACAAGAGTCTGTACTTCTTGCCTTCCCAATAATTCATGTGAATGTTTTTTAATAACTTCTGTCAAATGAGTAGCAATTATTGACGGTGGGTCAACAACCGTATATCCTAGCATTTCAGCTCTATCTCTTTGACTTTCCTGAATCCAAAGAGCAGGTAAGCCAAATGCAGGTTCAGTAGTTTTTATTCCCTCTAATTCCTCTTCGACCTCTCCCGAATTCATTGCCATGAAATAATCAAATAAGAGCTCTCCTTTAGCCACCTCGGAACCCTTAATTTTAACAACATATTCGCTTGGTCCAATCTGAATATTATCTCGGAGTCTAATGACAGGTACTATCATTCCAAGCTCAAGAGCTAACTGTCTCCTTATAAGAACCACTCTATCTAATAAATCTCCACCTTGGTTTGCGTCAGCCAATGGGATTATGCCATAACCAAACTCTAATTCTATAGGATCTACTTGCAATAGCCCGACTACATTCTCTGGCTTTCTTATTTCATCCACTTCGCTTTCCTGTATTTGAACTTCTTCATCTATATCAGCTTCCTTTTGAAGTTTTTTTATCTTAACTGCCACAAACAACAATATTGCAGCTAGCATAATAAAAGGCATAGGCGATAAAAAAGGTGCCATAGCTAAGCTAAGCCCAGCAGAAACATATAGAACTTTTGGGTTATAAAATAATTGCCTTATAACATCCTTGTTGAGGTCAGACTCAGCTCCTGCTCTTGTTACAATGAAGCTGGTTGCAACTGATATCATAAGTGCTGGTATTTGACTTACTAAGCCATCACCTATTGTTAAAACGGTATAGTTAGTTAGCGCAAAGGAAATTTCCTCTCCCCTCATTACTACACCTATAATAATGCCACCTGCTATATTTAAAAAGGTAATGATAATGCTTGCTATAGCATCATTTTTTACGAATTTACTGGCACCATCCATTGAACCGTAGAAATCAGCTTCTCTTTGAACCTTTCTTCTACGCTCTTTGGCTTCGGCATCACTAAGCAAACCGGTATTCAAATCCGCATCAATCGCCATCTGTTTACCAGGCATAGCATCCAAAGTAAATCTGGCAGCTACCTCAGCTACTCTTTCTGAACCTTTTGTAATTACAAGGAAATTTACAATCATGATGATAAAGAATACTACAAAGCCAACTACTAGATTATTTCCACCAACAAAATAACCAAATCCTTTAATAACTTCACCAGCTTTACCTTCTGATAAAATAAGTTTTGTAGCTGTAACGTTCAGAGAAAGTCTATATATTGTAGTTATAACAATTAAGGTAGGAAAAACCGATAAGTCAAGTGCTGACCTTAAATATATTGTGTTTAGCATAATTATAGCTGCTAGAATTATATTTATTGCTAACAAAAAGTCTAGAACTACCGCGGGAATTGGCAAAATAAGATTTAAAATTGAAAGAACAACAACGATTGGTATAAAGAAATTATTTAATTTTGCCATGCTTCTTCCCCCTTTTCAAAAGAAATTATTTCAAACTATCTACCTGCTCTATCACTATTTTTAAGGTTGTATACAAATGCGAGAATTTCTGCAACAGCCTGATATAACTCAGCTGGAATAGCCTCTCCAATGTCAACTGTACTAAATAGCGTCCTTGCCAAAGGCTTATTTTCTACTATCTGTACCTTATTATCTATCGCAATCTGCTTTATCCTAAGGGCTATATAGTCTTGCCCTTTTGCTACAACAAATGGAGCGCTTGACTTTAGTGCATCATATTTAATAGCTACAGCAAAATGTGTAGGATTTGTAATAACAACATCTGCTTTTGGTATATCTTGCATCATTCTTTTCATTGACATCTGGCGTTGCTTCTGCTTTATCTTTGACTTTATTTCAGGATTTCCTTCTGATTGCTTATATTCATCCTTTGTCTCCTGCTTTGTCATCATCAAATTCTTTTCATAATCATACCTTTGGTACATGTAGTCCAACAATCCTACCATTAGCATTGCAACACATATTCTTAGTGCCACTGTAAAAGCAGCTTCCCCAATAAAAGATAATGAATCAATCAAATCGGCATTCATCAATGTTATAACTTCATTTGTCTTCGACATTAAATAAGAGTAGGCGACCCAACCAACTATTAATATTTTAATAATAGATTTAACCAACTCAACCACCGACCTCAGAGAAAATATTCTCTTAAAGCCACTTAGTGGATTTATTCTATCACCTTGAACCTTTAATGTCTCCAACGTAAACAAAATCCCAACTTGTGCATAACCTACAATTAAAGCCGCTAATACAGCTACCAAGAGCAGCGGCAGTACTGTTTTTACTAAAACCATTATGCCATCTACATAGAGCTTTGCAAGTATACTAACATCTAATGCGCCAGGCACTGTAAGGTACTGCGTAAAAGCTTTCTTCATGTACTGAGTAATTCCATCAAATATAACTGCTCCAAAAGCTTTCATTGAAACAATCATAATGAGTAAAATCAGTGAAGCAGACATCTCTCTGCTTTGAAAAACCTGTCCTTTTTTTCTTGCATCATCCTTTTTCTTAGGAGTTGCTTTCTCTGTCTTGTCTGCTGCTCCCCCTGATGCAAAAAGCTGATAGTTTAACTGAATCCCACAATAATCCTCTTCAATTAGATTTTCCGGAGTGGGGTCTCTCATTCTAACCTCCATGCACTTGCGTCAAGCAATATGTCCATTGAATATCCTCTAAGGAGTACTCCCCATATCTTTAATAAATTTGAATATTTCTATATTCATGTTGTCTGTTAACATTGCTACAATATATATAAAAGCAGGTATTGTTATAATTATAATAATTATACCAATAAAAATTTTCAGAGGCATTCCCAAAATAAAGACATTCATCTGAGGTATAGTTTTTGAAATTATGCCTAGTACTACATCTGTTACAAGAACAGCAGCTACTATTGGGGCAGCTATTTTGAAACCTATTGTAAATAGCTGTTGAAATATCCCAATGACATTATCCATCATCTTAGGGCCAAATGTCGCACTTCCAAGAGGTACAAGTTCGAAGCTTTGGAACAATGCTTTAATTAACATATGGTGACCATTAGTTACAAGAAAGATTATCATCGCTAGTATAAAATAAAGATTTGCAGTAACAGGCACTTGAATATTACTGATAGGATCAAAAACATTAACCATACCAAATCCAATTTGCATATCAATTATCTGACCAGCTATATAAATACTTGTAAAAACGGTATATGCAATATACCCTATTACAACACCAACAATAAATTCCTTAATTATATATAAAGAATAAAGTATAAAACTATCTGTTGCAATAATATGGTCAACCTTTATGACATTAGCCATTAAAATAGCCGTAGTAAAGGCAAAGCCTATCTTAAAATAAGCGGGTATGTTTCTACGTCCAAAAATAGGAGCAGTAACAAACAAACCAGTCATTCTCACAAATATAAGGAGAAAAAGCTCCACATTGTTTAGCAACATACCTAAAGGTATCTGCACATTCTCAACCCCTAAAACATCTATACTGTAAATGATTTTTTACTTTATGTATTGGTTCATATTAATAAAAATACCTTGCATATACTCTACCATCACTCTAATCATCCATGAACCAAAAATAGCAATACCAGCCATTACAGCAACAATCTTTGGCACAAATGTTAATGTCTGCTCTTGAATTTGAGTAGTAGCCTGGAATATACTAATTATCAATCCCACCACCATACTTATAATTAAAACAGGGGCTGATACATATATTATAATTTTTAGAGCTTCTTGTGCAATGTAAATGACATTACTTTCATCCATACCAACGTTCACCCCCTATGTGCAATAAAAACTATAAATATTTCAATGCTAATTTACCCAATGCAGATTTCACCTTATAAATAGAGTTTAATCTTGAGTTTCGTCACCGAGCAAAACTAAGTACAATTGACTGTGTCAACATACCCCACCCATCAACTAATATAAACAGTAATATTTTAAATGGCAATGATATCATTACAGGTGGAAGCATCATCATACCCATTGACATCAAGATACTTGCCACAACCATATCAATTACCAGAAATGGTAAAAATAATAGAAATCCAAATTTAAACGCAACAGTGAGCTCGCTAATTAAAAAAGCAGGGACTACAATTGTAAGTGAAAGCTTGGAAGCATCCGCTACTTTTATAGGATCTGTTTGCCCCCCGAGCGTCATAAAAAGTTCTAAGTCCTTCTCACGTTTATTACTAAAGATTTGTTTAACCATCCATGTCTTAATTGATTGGGAGCCTTTATCAAGTGCTTGCTGCTGAGTTATTTGCCCTCTAGTATAGGGCTGGAATGCATTATCATTTATATCAGTTAAAACAGGACTCATTACAAAGAAAGTTATAAACAGTGCAAGCCCAATCAAGACCTGATTAGGCGGCATCTGCTGGGTACCAAGAGCATTTCTTAAAAAAGACAAAATAATAATTATTCTTGTAAAGCCTGTCATCATTATCAATATTGAAGGGGCAACAGATAAAACCGTCAGCAGCAACAGAAGCTGTATGCTGGAGGAGACCTCCTTCGGGTCTTGTGATGAACCTATATTTATTCCATCTTTAGTTATTGATACACTCGGATCAGCTGCTATCGCTTGTCCACCTACCAAACAAAAAATAACTACCAAAACACTTATTAAAAATATAATCTTCCCAATTTTACTTTTCTTGTTCATTTTCACTCCGTTGACCATTTATACTTTTATTTAAGTGTTTTAATTTTTCTAAATTCTTCTTGAACATCACATCACTATTTTGCATTTCATCTGTGCCTTGAGACTTATACTCTAAAACACTATCTATTTCAGCTTCCTTTTTTGCTTGATTCCCCAAATTAAAACCATTTATGTATTTTTTCAGCACAGATTTAAAGTCGATGACCTCGGAAATAGGATTTTTTATTTCTTCTTCTTCGTAGTCATTTATATTAACCCTTGCTAAAAACTCGACATTCTTATTTGAAGCCGAAATAATAAAAAAATCACTGTCAACTTTTATGAGGTGAATTCTATTATTGACACCCAGACTCAGTGATTCAACAATCTGCATATAGTTGCCCTTTAGCATTTTTTTAGACTTATATGCTAAATATTTAGTTGTGATCAGTAACAAAGCCATAACAAAGGTAAACGCCAACGCGACAGAAAAATACTTTAAAATATCCATTATAACCCCAATGTCCCAAGTGGAATATCATTGTAATCACTTAAAGCTACAAGTGTCTCACAACGACTTAATACAAAATATCCTGCTGTTATCTTACAAAAATTATATGGAAATCCAGAAAACTGGAACCCTATAAATTCATAGCAATCAGCAGGATATCCTTGCTAATAGTTTATTATAGGAACAACTAAATAATAACTTCTCCCTTCAAAATCGTGTTTTATTATTTAGTTATTCCTTATTATCCTATGACCTTTTTTACTGCTTCAACAACGCGATCTGCTTGGAATGGCTTAACTATAAAATCTCTTGCTCCTGCTTGAATTGATTCAATAACCATGGCTTGCTGACCCATAGCAGAACACATAATAATTTTTGCTTCACTATTTATTTTCTTTATCTCTCTAACAGCAGTTACCCCATCCATTTCAGGCATTGTAATATCCATTATAACCAAATCAGGAGTAAGTTCCTTAAATTTCTCTATTGCTTTCAACCCATTATCAGCATCCCCAGCTATTTCGTAGCCGTTCTTTGATAATATATCCTTAATCATCATTCTCATAAATGCAGCATCATCAACAATTAAAATACTCTTCCCCATAATGTCTCTCTCCTTAATTATTCGTTGATTTTCATAACTATAAGCGTTTAGATGGATGAATTATATCTGTAATCCTTACACCAAAGCTTTCATCAATTACAACAACTTCTCCCTTAGCAATAGCTTTTCCATTTACCAATATATCAACTGGTTCACCTGCAAGCTTATCAAGCTCAATAATTGAACCTGCTCCGAACTCTAAAATGTCTTTAATTAACTTTTGAGTTCTTCCCAATTCAACAGTGACTTGCAGTGGCAAATCCATTATAAGGCTAATATTCTTTTTTTCAGAAGCAGATAAACCGTCATCAAAAGTCTGAAACTGTGCTGGTTGTACACTAACAGGATTTCTTGATCTTTGTGGCTCCTGATACCCATTATCATATCCAAAACCTTGCATAGGTTGCTGCATCATTGGTTGCTGCTGCTGCATCATTGGTTGTTGCATCATCGGTTGCTGCATCATTGGTTGCTGTATCATTGGTTGTTGCATCATCGGTTGCTGCATCATTGGTTGCTGCATCATTGGCTGTTGCATCATCGGCTGCTGCATCATTGGCTGTGATGCTTGATTCTGATTTGATTGCTGGCTACTTGCTGGTGTCTGCTTTTGCTTTGATGAATTTAGCAGTGTACCAACTAATTCTTTAGCAAATTTCATAGGTAGCAGTTGCATTATCTCACTATCAATTAAATTGCCAACCACCATCTTAAACGCTATTTTAACCAGTTTCTCATCTGTTTGAAACTCCCCATAGGGATCACTATCTCCAAAGCTTACAATAAATGCCTTTGGTGGTGAAATATCTATTCTCTTAGAAAACATAGATGACAAGGACGTTGCTGATGAACCAATCATTTGGTTCATAGCTTCACTAATTGCACTTAGATGAAGATCACTTAAATCTCCAGCAGCTTTTGTGCCTTCTCCCCCCATCATTAAATCAGTAATTACTTTAACATCATCCTGTTTTAATATTAAAAGGTTACTACCAATTAAACCATCAGTGTACTCTACCTTAACAGCAACATATTGTGAAGAATAGCTCTTCGAAAGCTCTCCCCATGTTGTTATTGTGACATTTGGAGTGGTAATTGTAACCTTCTGTGATAAAAGGGTAAACAGAGTTGTTGCAGAAGTACCCATGCTTATATTTCCGATTTCGCCTAAGGCATCAATCTCCTGAGCTGACAAACGCTCATCAGAGTCATAATTACTATCACTATCATCGATTTCTTCTGAAGAGGAAGTGCCGTTTAATAAAGCATCAATCTCTGCTTGTGTAAGCATATCTCCCATTACTACTTCTCCTCCCTTCTCATCACTTCTGTAATTTTCACTGCAACTTTATTTTTCTTAACACCTGGCTTAGCATAAAATTTGGGTAAATCTCCTACCAATACTTCTAAGTCACCATTCACACCTGTTTCCAGCGGAATTACATCTCCAATTTGCAAATCAAGGAAATCACTAACATTTATAACTGTCTTGCCTAAGACAGCCCTCACAGGAACATACGTATGTTCTATTTTGAACTCAATATGCTGTTTGTTATCGTCATTTTTTTCATTTTGAATATTTGTGAACCAAAGCTTTGTGCTTAACTTTGGCATTATAGGCTCTACAACCATATGTGGTATACATAAGTTGATCATACCCTTTACTTCACCAACTACAACATTCAGAGTTATTAAAGCTACCATCTCATTTGGATGAATAATTTGTGCAAACTGAGCGTTGGTTTCTATTTTTTCCAATCTTGGTTTTATAGATATGATACTCTCCCATGGCTCACGCATCAAATTAAGTATTTGTATAATAATTCTCTCTAAAATTGCCAACTCAATCTCAGTGAATGGTCTAATTCTATCCATTGCCGAACCTCTTCCACCGAGAATTCTATCAATTATAGCATATGCAATACTTGGATCCATTTCAAAAATAACCGAACCATTTAATGGACTAAAGTCAACTATAGCAAGTACTACTGGATTTGCCAACGAATTGCTAAATTCACTATATTGCAACGCATCTACTGACAAAACATCAACTTGAACCAACGATCTCAAGTATCCAGACAAAAACGACTGAACTAATCTCGCATAGTTCTCATTTATGAATTGTAGTGTACGCTTATGGTCATTCGCAAACTTTGGTGGTTTTTTGAAATCATGAAGTTTTATTTTCTTTTCTGTTTTGGTGGATTGAATTTGCTGGACATCTATATCTCCAGTGGTCAAAGCCCTTAGTAACTCATCAATCTCATTTTGGGATAATATATCTCCCACAAGCCCCACCCCCTATTGATAAAACCAATAATCAAAAATAATAGAATACACAAGAGGACTAGCCTTTTCATCATTATTTGTCAATATTTCATTTATCTTTTTCGTCAAATCTTCTGAAGCCTTTTGCTTAGCATCTATCTGCCTTACATTATCTAATGTTAAACCTTGAAAATATGTACCAATAGCTGAGTTTATTTCTTTACTATAAAAATCAATTTTTGCTATAACTTCTTCCGCTTTCAACTTATCAATGACCTTATAATGCTTCATGCTTGCACCGAGTACAATAACTGCTATCTCTTTACTATCAATCTTTCTTAAGTTAAAATTCTTAGATTCGAAAATAACTTTATTTGAAAGTTCTTCATCTGTTGGAATTGTCAGAGTCGCTACAACTGGCTCAGCTTTGTTCTCAGGACTTGATTTGTCATTTCCAAAAAAGAAAAATCCTATTGCAAGGAAAGCAAGTGTAATTGATAGAAATGCTACTATGACAAGCAAAATAAAATAGCTGCTTTTTCCCTCCAAAACTTTTTCCTCCTTAACGTTAATAGATCTGAAAAATAAAATAATAAAATCTAAAACAAACAAATACTTGCCTTCAAAAACAAACATAAAACTTTATGTAAAAATCATGTCGAAATATGATTTTTACATGCTAAAATTTCCCCTTTGTATTGTACCACCTTTGCTAATACTTCTTCAATACTTTCGGTAACAACATATTTTTTGCCGTTAGCCATTGTTATTATTGTATCAGGGGTACTTTCCATCATCTCAATTAACTCGCTATTTAACACAAACGATGAGTTGTTTAATTTTGTTAATCTTATCATAATATTTTTACTCCAAAAAGACAATAGATAATTTCCTAGTAACTTACAAAACAAGACTAAAATCGAGTAATTACTACCATAGACTTAGACCCCAGACCATCTTCTTAGGCATAAAGCCTTAGGTCTATGGTAGTATTTGTTAATTACATCTGAACTAAGTCTTCTTTATCTCTTTATCTCTTCAAGTTTACTAACTCTTGAAGCATCTCATCTGAGGTAGTAATAATTCTACTATTTGCTTGGAAACCTCTTTGAGTAATTATCATATCCGTAAACTCTCTTGAAAGGTCAACATTCGACATTTCGAGTGTTCCTGGGCTTAAGGATCCAACTCCTTCTGAGCCAACCTTCAGACCCTTTGTGAAGTTTCCTGAATTGGTGGTTGGAATAAACAAATTATCTCCAACCTTCTGTAGACCAGCTGGATTATCAAAACCTGCTAATGCTACAAGTCCTAATGGCTGCTGCTGTCCATTGCTATAAATACCTGTGAGCATTCCATCAGAACCAATATTGAAGGTAACAAGACTACCAGTAGAATATCCATCAACGTTTGTAGGCTTTACAGAGTTGTCTGCTGAAAACATCGTCATCTTAGAAAAATCAAGGTCTATATCGAATGCTTCCGTACCTGTTGTAGCTGGATCAGGCTTTACGTTCAATATAGCATTTAATCCAGATTTTATTGCTCCCTTTGCATCAAAAACAACAGTTCCTGTTATCGGTACTTCTGTTTTACCATCCTTTGCTTTTACATCATAAGTCCAGGTGGTCTCTATTGGTGCAGCTGTTGTAACACCAGTCTTCCTATAATTCACTGATAACTCATAGCTATTGCCTAAGCTGTCATACACAGTGAAAGGAACTGAATACTGTACTGCTGTTATTGGCGTTATTGGCACTGTTGTAGTTGGAAGTACAGGCTCACCCGAATTCAAATTACCTGCAAATACTGCATTTTCAGTAGCTTTAGCTGAGATTATTCTTTTGTTTTTGTTATATATATCAGAATACAGATTAATTGGCTCTACTGATTTTTCTGTATCAAATTTTACCGAGCCATCTGCAGCTGTATCATATGCCTGCCAGCCATATACATTCATCCCACCGCCTGAAACAAGGTTTCCAAGCTTATCTAAGCCGAAATTGCCCGCTCTTGTGAACTTGAAGGTATCTGCATTTGAACCCTTAACTATAAAGAATCCTTCACCTTCAATTGACAAGTCAGTAGGATTATCAGTTCTCTGTGAACTTCCTCTGGTCATCATGGTATCAATAGCTCCAACTCCAATACCCAGACCTATCTGCATTGGATTAGTACCGCCTCTACCTAAAGCAGCATCAGGTGCTCCCGCGCCTCTGAGTGTTTGGCTAAATACCTCTTGGAAGGTTACTCTCCCTGATTTAAAACCTACAGTATTTACATTTGCAACATTATTACCTATTACGTCCATTTTTGTCTGATGTGCTCTAAGTCCAGAAACACCAGAAAACATTGATCTCATCATATCTTAATTGACCCCCTTGAATTTTATCGTTGATCTTTCGTTCCGTCCGTCATTCAGGAACGTATTCCAGCCTCCCAATAGGGTCCAGCTGATTCTTAACTACTACGCAAATATTGCACCATCAATATTAGTAAAAACATTTTCCTTTAACTCTTTGTTATTTACTGCTGTAATGACTGTTTTGCTATTTACATTCACCACAAACGCCATATCATCGAGTATAACCAACGAATCCTTTACGCCTTTTTGCTGAGCCATTGAAACTGCATTGTTGATCTTATCCTTCTGAACTTGTGTTAAGTCAATGTTTCGAGCCTGCATTCTCATTTCAGCATGTTTTGAAAATTTTACTTCAGTTCCCTTGTCTATCGCTTTTTGAAGAAAATTCTCAAATCCAACTCCCTTAGTGCCAGTATTGCTATTTTTGACATTATTGGTTTGGACTTTTCCTGTTGTTAAAGGCGAATTTGTTATTCTGTTTGAATAATTATTGTTGATAACCATAACTCACCTTCTCTCATTCTTGTGTTGTTGTATCCGTTGTTCCAGTTGGAGCTTTCTGAATATTCGCTACGCTGTAAACAGAAACATAGAGGTCGTCAAGTACCGCAGTAATGTTGCCGCTCTCATCAATTGTATAGCTCTGTAGTGTTGCTGTAATCGGAACTTTGTAACCTGTATCCTTGTCTTTAATGGTAATATTAACTTGCTTATCAGCTTTTGTTGTTGCATTTACTCTTTGATCTAAATAATTCTTCATGAAATCTGGATCTGTAGATGTTGAACCCGTAACCTCTGCTATATTTACGCTTACATTATCCATAACAGCGTAGTCCTCACTAACCCCTTTCTGAACCGCCTTTACATCACCACTTAAAGAAATCACGTCACTAGTATTAGAGTCATACACCGCACCTTTAACCCTATATCCAATTAGGTTTGTATAACTTGATAAGTTTGAGTTTGTGTTGTAAATACTATCATTTACCTGTATTACATTGCCTGCTTCGATATCCTGGTTGTTTATTACCAAGAAGGTCTTTCCATTACTCATCTTTACAGTAGACACTATTCCTTGAACAGTTTTCACCTCAAGAGTCATAGGATCAGTGGTACTTGCAGTAACATCTTTGCCTATCAAATTGAAGGCTTGAGAGTTAGCCAAAACTCCATTCATATTCTGCATTTGTTCCAAAGCACTGAACTGAGCCATCTGAGCAATAAATGCCTTGTCGTCAACTGGTTCTAATGGATCCTGGTATCTGAGCTGAGTAACCAAAAGATTTAGAAAGTCATTTTTGCCAAGATCACCACCAGTTTTTCTGGTTGCATCTTGAGTGGTTTTTGTACTTTCAATAATCTGCTCAATAGTTTGATTAGTTGAAACTCCATTTGTAGCCATTTACTACCTCCTTTTATCAAGCTGTTAAATTAATTGTGTTAGAATCATATGCATACTGTGCAAGTCTTTCTGGTAATGCGTCAAAAGCATTAATACCAATTCTTGATATGCCTGATTCATTACTACTATTTTTGAGTCTATTACCTGAGCTGTTATTTTTGCCTTGGTATGGATTTTGCTGCTGGTATTCACTCTGCTTGTCATGTCCTACCTGAACACTGACACTATCAATTGAAATGCCCTGTTTCTGCAAAGAATCCTTTAGCAACTGCATATTTGTTTCTATTATTTCTTTAACCTTTTGGCTCTCCGCAATAAACTTAGCTGCAACTATACCTTGTTCAGTAACAACCTTCAATTCAAGCTTTCCTAGATGGTCTGGCTTTAACTGAATAATCATTTCAGACTTATCCTGCCCGATAATTACCTTGGCAGATTCTACAAGCTGGTTAATAACTTCAGAACTTTTAATTGGCTGTGGCATAGATAACGCTGCCTTTTGAACCTCTGTCTGTTTATTTAACATATCTACCTTGATATCACCAATTGGTTGCAGAATTTGCTGCTCATTCTGGTCATTGCTTGCGCTTACTTGAGTATTTACAGCTACTGCAGCTACTTCAGTTTTAGTATCACTAGCGCCCGCACTTTCAGAGTTATCCTCTTCTTTTGAATTGCTTGCTTTTGCTGATTCTTTTACATTAACAACATTTCCATCTACAGCTAATTGTTTTGCACTTGGTATATCATCTGTAGATAATTGTTCTGCACTTGGTATATCATCTGTAGTAGGAGCTTTGGTAATACTCTTTGTATCAACTTGTCCAGAATTGACAGAAACCGTTGTCTGCTTCTGAGCTCTCATTGCTTTAATTACTTTAGAAACATCTGAACTTACTGATTCTGAGTTTGAAGTAGCCTTCTGAATCAATTGGTTAAGCTTTTCCTTTACTTCATCAGAAGTTTTTGAAAGATCAATGGTTTCGGTATTATTGCTAGTTTTTGCTTCATTCGTAGCAGCTTTTGGACTTTCAATAGTTGGTACCCTCTCAAGGCCATCTTCTGTTTTCACCTGCTTTGAAACTTCCTTTGAAACTTCCTTTGTAACTTCCTTTGAAACTTCCTTAGCTAATGTATTCATCATGTTTTTTTGCGAATCATTAAGCTCTAGCACGCTTGCAAGCTTGTTCATAAAAAGTCCAAGTTTTTTTACATCTTTCAAGTCTTCTGCGCTAAAACCAAGCTCTTTTGCTATTTTAACCAACTCACTAGGCTGTAATCCAAGCATTTGTGCTAATACATTTATTGATTCATCATACGCATCAGGATCATTTGTAATTTTTTTAGCTTCCAAATCAACATTTTGTGACTTGCTATCTTCAGCAGGCTTTTCTACTGAGTTCTGCTTAGCGCCAACCTTCTGATAATTTTCCACATCTCTAAAAGATTTGTATTTAATTTTTGAATCAGAATTCTGAGATATGTCATCATCGTTTTCTGATACATTTCTAGGATTTGTACGCTTAGCTGTGTTATTCAAAGTGTTATCAAAAACAGACTTAAACACAGGATCTGATGTCCCTTGTGAAGCCTTTGACTTAAGATTAATGGCAATATTATCGTTGCCTTGAGAAAAAAGCAATTTGGATGTATTGCTGTACGTAATCATTATTTCACCTCCTTTCATCCTATTATTATGATGTTTTTCCTATGTAATAGAGCCGCTTTTGCTATGCCCCTAATTACCAAGTTTACTTTGTTACTTTTACAGTTCCAACATTGTACACTTTTGCAAGTTGTTCTGATAACTTGGCTGCAAATGCAGGTGTCATTGCAGTCAATATTGCTCCCGAGGTTTCCTTCTTCAGGTTCTTCATAATCTCAACAATTAAAGTCATTTTGCTAGCACCCAGCTGTTCCATAATGCTAGAAACTGCCGAAGCATCCATATTTTCATATATAGAGCAATATTTTTTTACATCATCACTCATTTTCTGGTCTTTTAGAATTTGTGCGTATAAGTCAGCAGCAACTTTTGGGTCAATCTTCTCAAAATATTTTTTGTACTCTGTTGCATCTCCTGCTGCAATAACAGCAGAAATTTCATCAAAATTCTTTTTCGAGCTTACATTATCAGCAGTAAGTTTAAGCTTTTCATTTTCAAGTGCAACTTTTTGCTGTTGCAAAAGTGCTGAATTTGTATCCTTGGCAGATAATTGTTTGTTTATCTCATCCGCTTGCTTAGTTAAGTCGGAAACCTGTTTATCTAATAAAACTCTTTCCGCTTTTATTTGCGTGTATTTCTGTCTTACCTGCTTTTCTGTCAAGTTCTTTTCATCCTCAATATCAATCTTAGTCGGCAGAGCCATTCTCAAAACCGGTATCTTGTCAATGCTATCTCCCATACTATCAGCAATACCATTTACATTCTTCTTAACTGCAAAGAATAACGTACCTCCAATAATTAAAGCAACCAATAATAGGGCAGTAATAATTGTAAGTACATAAAAAAGTATGCCATTTTTTTGAGAATCGCTATTTTTATCTAAAGACCGTTTTTTGTCTTTACTACCATTTTTCAAAGGTTCTTCGGCCTGTGCCTCAATATTTTTCTTGTTTTCCTTTTTAGTCTCGGGCATTTTCTTCTCCTGAACCATCTTTAAATTTAAAACTATTTAATTCATCTATTAAAAGTTGCTCTGATTTATTTTGTTCTATTACGTATTCCTGGTATTTCTTTTCTTTCAGTTTCTCTAAAATTTTGCGTCCTTGCATTGCTTTGATGAGACCTTCTCTATCTATATCGACAACACCCTCCGCAATATTTACATTTTCTTTTTGATCTGTAATTTTTTTTCTCATAAACGCCAAATAACTGTTATAATTCTTAATTCTAAACACCGAAATTCCTTCATCAATCTCTGCATTTAAGCTATTTATTGAACCATCATTTATATTTTTCAAATCCTCTAGGCAATTTTTCTGGCTTTCAAGTTCTCTTGTAGAACCAGCAAGTGTATTTTTGGCATTATCCTCCAACTGCGATTTAAGATTTAAAACAGATTCAAGTCTAAAACCAAATTTTTGCATTGTGCATTAGCCTCCCTGCGATTCTATTTAAGCAAGTCTAAAACATTGTGGTACACTTCATCAAAGGATATTTGCTGATCAGTTTCCTGCTGTAAAAAAGAAGTTATATCGTCCATATATTTAATTGCATAATCGATTTTATTATTACTACCCTTCAAATATGCCCCAATGTTTATCAAGTCCTCAGCTTCCTTATATATTGCCATTGTTTTTTTTATCTCAGAAGCACATTTTTTATGATCTTTATCAATAATATCACCCATTACCCTGCTTACACTTGCCAAAACATCAATTGCAGGATAGTGATTTTTATTAGCTAAGGCCCTAGATAAAACAATATGTCCATCCAAGATTCCTCTCGCTGTATCAGTAACAGGTTCTGTCAAATCATCTCCATCAACTAGAACAGTGTATAATCCTGTTATTGAGCCCTTTACATCTGTACCAGCCCTTTCCAACAGCTTTGGAAATGCAGAAAAAACTGAAGGAGTATATCCACGCGATACAGGTGGCTCCCCTATAGAAAGACCCACTTCTCTTTGCGCCATAGCATACCTAGTTAACGAATCCATAAGAAGCAAAACATCCTTACCACAATCTCTAAAATACTCAGCAATAGCTGTAGCAACCATCGCTCCTTTAAGTCTTATAAGAGCAGGCTGGTCAGAGGTAGCTACTACCACCACAGACCTAGACAGACCTTCCTGCGTTAAATCCTTTTCAATAAATTCTCTAACCTCTCTGCCACGCTCTCCTATAAGTGCAATAACATTAATATCAGCTTTGGTATTTCTAGCAATCATACCCATCAAAGTGCTCTTTCCTACACCACTTCCCGCAAATATACCAATTCTCTGACCTTTACCAACTGTTAATAACCCATCAATTGCTCTCACTCCAAGAGGAAGAGGTTCAGTAATTCTTTTTCTAGTCATAGGGTTTGGAGGCTTGTTATCTGTACGGTAAAACTGCTTAGTAATCATTCCACCTTTTTCATCCATAGGTCTACCCAAACCATCTAACACCCTGCCAATCAGCTCTGGTCCAACTGCAACCTTGAGTATATCCCCGTTAGCTGAAACTACACTTCCAGGTCCAATACCTGTCATTTCACCCAAAGGCATAAGTAGCACCTTTTCATCCTTAAAACCAACAACTTCAGCTTTAAGAGGCTCCCCTTTTGCAACATGAATATAGCATAAATCACCAATACTAGCTTGAGGGCCATCGGCCTCAATGGTAAGTCCTACAACCTTTGATACCTTACCTATATATTGAATGTAATCCCTTGAATTCAATGTATCTTGATACTTTTTAAGGTCTATCAATGATATTTGACCTCCTGAAAAAAGATTGCTCTTTCTTTAAATATATAATTGAGGTACACATATACGCGTACCTCAATTCATTTTCTCAGCTAAAATGCTCTTAAAGTCATTTTCTATCTTATTGAGTTTGGTATTAGCACTAGCATCTATGCTCCCATATGGAGTATCAATTACGCAGCCACCCTCTTTTAAAGACAAATCCTTCTTTATTTCTATGTCCTCAGACCTTTCAAGCATTGAAATAAGCTGGTCTTTATTTTCATTTATATATTCATAATCTTGCTCACAAAGCTTTAGAACTGCCTTGCGATCTTTTGAACACTTTTCAAAAGCTTCCCGAACCAAAAGTAAAATGTTTTCTTTACATTTCAATTCTTGGCTAATAACTTTCCTTGCAATATCTAAAACAGTATTTACAGCATCCACTTCTAATGAATCTAATACCTTTTTATACTCTACTCCTGCTTGCACTTTAATACCTTGAGCTTCATCTAGTAATTGCTCATACTCCTGTTTTGCCTGAGCAATGCCCTCGTTGTAACCTTCTTCTTTAGCTTCAACAAGTAACATTTTTTTCAGTTCTTCTACATCAATAGATGCATGAGAAATAATTTCTTTGGCTTCTAGAAGTGCTTCCTTTATGATAAAATCTGCTTCAATTTTAGATTTATTAACTGTTTCTTCTGCTAAAGCCTTATAATCATCTTTCCCTAATTCTTCCACATTGTCAAAATCTAATTTTAAATTCAAATTGATTTTTCTTACCGGAGGCTTGTACGTTATTGAGGACATAATCTGAAATGGAATACCAACATTCACTTGATTATTTTTGAAAATTTTATTATTAGACAATTATTTCATCGCCTCCGCCTCTTGAAATAACTATCTCACCTGCATCTTCTAGCTTACGAATAATATTAACAATCTTCTGCTGTGCTTCCTCAACATCCTTAAGTCTTACAGGCCCCATAAATTCCAAGTCTTCTCTTATCATTTCAGTTAAACGCTTGGACATATTTGAAAAAATAAGTTTTTGCACATCCTCTGTCGCACCTTTGAGTGCAACTGCGAGTTGATTATTATCAACCTCTCTAAGAAATCTTTGAATGGATCTACCATCAAGAGTGAGAATATCCTCAAATACAAACATACGTCTCTTAATTTCTTCTGCAAGGTCTGTATCTTCAATTTCTAATGTTTCCATGATAAACTTCTCAGTACCTCTGTCAACAGAGTTAAGGATATCAACAATTGACTGTACACCACCAGCTGCTGTGTAATCCTCAGTAACCAATGATGAAAGCTTTTTTTCAAGAATACGTTCAACTTCCTTAATTACATCTGGTGAGGTTCTATCCATAGTTGCTATTCTTCTGGCCACATCAGCCTGTTTATCCTGCGGTAATGCCGAAAGAACAACCGAAGCTTGGTGTGGTTTTAAATATGCTAATATCAAAGCAATTGTTTGTGGATGCTCTCCCTGTATAAAGTTCAGAAGTTGTGAAGGGTCAGTCTTGCGAACAAAATCAAAGGGTCTAACCTGCAGAGATACTGTAAGCTTATTAATAATATCAAGAGCCTTCTGAGTACCTAATGCTTTTTCTAGAATATCCTTTGCATAGCCAATACCACCCTCAGCAATATACTCCTGAGCAAGACAAATCTGATAAAACTCATCAAGAATTCTCTCTTTATCATCTGGAGTAACCGCCCTAATATTAGCTATTTCAAGGGTTAGTTGTTCTATTTCATCTTCTTTTAAATGTTTAAATATTTCAGCAGACTTATCAGGTCCTAATGAAATAAGAAGCATCGCGGCCTTCTCTCTTCCGCTGTATTCCGTCTTCGCACTAGCTCTAGCCAAGCTCTCCACCCCTCAAAATTAATTAAAGTCTACTAGCATTTATCTTCATTACTACTATCTTTTCATTCCATTTATTCATAATCATCTGTCAACCAATTACGAAGTAATTGTGCAACAGCATCAGGGTTTTGCTTAACAAATTTGTCCAATTGCTTCTTAACTTCAGATTTTTCTTCTGTATCAATATCTGGTACAGGATCTTGCTTTATTTCATTAAAATTGTACTTTGATGTAGTCATCTCATCAATACCAGCAAACGCTGGTTCAAACTTCTGACTCTTATTCTTCTTTGGAAGAGCAACACCAAGCAATATTATAAGCATTAGTAGTAACAATGCTGGCAATCCATAAGCTGAAATCAAGCTCTTAATTGTTTCAAATGCTGTTGGAGTTATCTGACCAGGTGCCTGTATTTTTAGCTTTGTAACAGCTATGTTTGCGACAGGTATACCAGTCGCTTTGCTTGCAAGCTCCTTTACCTGTGTAATCATATCGGCAGTGAGCTTGGTATCATCAAGAATCCTATTGCCATATAGCAAAGTTATAGCAGCAGTGGTTCTTTCAGGTATAACCTCACCTAGCGACTTCTCCATCTGCTTTGATGACTCATTGTATGCATAATTTTCAGTAAGATCTGATTTTTTGTAGGTTTTCGCGTCAGCAGTACCCGCTGGATAGGTTGGTGTGGTCCCTGGATTTGAGGCTACTCCAGGTGTTCCTCCTGTATTTCCATTTTGTAAATCCTCTTTGGCTTCTTGTCTACTAACAATAGCTCCCGATTCCATACCGGTAGGGTTTGAAATTTCTTTTGAAGACTCCGTTAATGTATTAAAATCAAGTATTGGATTAACAACTACCTTAGCTGTATCAAAGCTATCGAACTGTTCATTATTTAAAA
Source organism: Ruminiclostridium sp. (assembly GCA_036507975.1). Lineage (GTDB taxonomy): Bacteria > Bacillota > Clostridia > Acetivibrionales > DSM-1351 > Ruminiclostridium. Next base: position 9,786 of record DATCID010000050.1, on the reverse strand, counting down.
CATCTTTTACATTTTTTTCTAGATCTGTTTTGACTTTCTTCTTCATGTCATATTGCGTAGAGGTTTTATCCATACCATTATCCAAACTCTCAGAATTCAGCAGGTTACCTTCTTCATCCACAACAGTGACATTTATAGCATCTAATCCTTCAACGCTGCTGGCAACTACCTTAACTATACTTTGAGCTTGTATTGGAGTAATATCACCATTTCGTGTGATTATAACAGATGCCTTAGCGTCTTTACTGTCTGTATCATCAATAAAAAGAGTTTTTTCAGGTCTAGTTATAGTTACGCTGGCATCCTTAATATTCTGGAAAAGCTTCAACTGTCTAACAATATCTGATTCATCAAGCTGTTGCCAAATATGCTTTTTATCACTCTCAGTTGTATTTATTTTGATACTGCTAAGAGCATCAGCAAAGCTTAAGCCATCTTTAGGATAACCTGCTGTAACCAATTCAAAGTGAGCAGTATCACTATCTTTAACATCTACAACGATACCTGATTTATCCTCGGTTAACTTATAAGAAATTCCTTTGTCCGTTAATATTTTCTGCATTGCCGCCACATCTGCAGCGTCAGCATTCTGGATGACTGTAGTATACGTAGGTCTTATTAGCAAATACAGACCTAATCCAACAGCAACAGTCACTATACCAGCCGTCACATAAATTCTATTTTTTTGGGATTTATCTAATCCCTTCCAAAAGTCAATGATCGGCTTGAGGATTCTAGATAAAAATTCTGGCAAATCTACCACCTCGATAATATATAAATTTTATCATTTGTACGCTTTCTCATTACTCTTCTAAGTTCATATTATGTATAAAAACAAATTAAAGTTCTCATAAATGTGTACATACTATATTTGCATTCTCATAATTTCAGAGTATGCATCCATTATTTTATTTCTTATCTGCATAGTAAACTGCAAAGCTACAGTAGCTTTTTCACCTGCAATTAACACTTCAGGAATATTATCAGTCTTACCTAATGCAAAATCATCTTTTAATTGACCTGCTTGATCTTCAAGATTAGTCACCTTAGCAAGAGCGGAATTTAGATATTCGCCAAAACTCACTTCTGGTGTTTTACTCTGCTCGTTAATGCCATTTAGTCCAATGCTATTTGGTATTAACTGTTTAACTTCTGAAATACTATTTATTGACATAGAAATCCTCCAGACTACTTACCTATTTCCAACGCTTTTAAAGCCATGGATTTAGTAGCATTAATTGAAGTAACATTAGCTTCATATGATCTCGTAGCAGAAATCATATTTACCATCTCTGTAACAACATCCACATTAGGCATACTTACATAGCCCTCTGCATCAGCATCTGGATGGCCTGGGTCATACTGCTTTTTAAAATCAGAAGAATCCTCAACTATTTTAGTTACTCGTACACCTTGTCCGCCATTTAACTTATTACTGGCATTTGAAAGAACTGAAGAAAAAGAATTTGAATCTGAACGCTCTTCAAAAACTACATCTTTTCTCCTATATGGAGTACCATCTTCTGTCCTCGTGGTATTTATATTTGCGATATTCTGAGAAATAGTATCCATTCTGACCCTTTGAGCCGTTAGGCCTGATGCTCCAATATCAAGTGAACTAAAAAAACCCATTTTCAGCGTCTCCCTTCTGCAATAACAGTTTTTATCTTGCTATAGTTACTATTTATTAACTGAACTAAGGTATTATATTTTATTGTGTTTTTAGCTAAATATGCCATCTCGCTATCAACATCGACATTATTTCCATCAATACGCATGCTAACATCTGAATTATCCTCTGTAATAGTAGGCTGTATTTTATCTATATTTTTGCTTTTTATAGCAATATGTCTTTTATCTGTTAAATTTCCTTCAATACTTGTTTTATTAAGTGAATCATTAAGATATTGTTCAAAAGCAACATCTTTCCTTTTATATTCAGGAGTGTCTATATTAGCTAAATTTTGTGATATAGTATCGTTTCTAGCCCATGAAGCGTCAAGAGACTTTTCTAAAATATTATTTTTTGCGAACAAGCTCTGAATCAAATTAATCACACTCCTATTTAATAAAATTGCAAAATAGTTTATTATCAGCTAAATATTAACATATTAATATTTAAAATACAATAAATTTAGTGTTAATTTTCATATATTTTAATATATTAGGACTAATTACTCACGACCATTTTTTAATAGACTCAAATATTTGATTTACTATTTTTAAAGAGTTCTGAGCTATTTCAGAATTTCTTTTCTTTTTATCTCGTATACTAGTATCAATATTGCTAAATAATCCAAAATTAGCATTCATAGGTTGAAAATTTTTCACACTGGCATCAGAAATATAGCTACTCAAGGCTCCTACTGCTGTATTGGCAGGGAAAACAACACTTTCTTTATTCAGGCACTTCGCTGCTGCATTTATTCCTGCGACAAAACCTGATGCGGTAGATTCAATATATCCTTCAACTCCTGTAATTTGACCAGCAAAATATAAAGAATCATTTTTTATTACTCTATAAGTGTTATCTAAAAGCTTTGGTGAATTAATATAGGTATTTCTATGCATTACACCATATCTTACAAACTCTGCATTCTCTAAGCCCGGGATCAAACTGAACACTCTTTTTTGTTCAGGCCATTTTAAGTGAGTTTGAAATCCAACAATATTAAAAAGTGTACCATTTTTGTTATCTTGTCTGAGCTGAACAACTGCGTAAGACTTATTATTTGTTCTTGCATCCGTTAGTCCTACTGGCTTTAAAGGACCAAATCTAATAGTATCTTTACCTCTTTGTGCCATGCTCTCAATTGGCATGCATCCTTCAAATACCATGTTTTTCTCAAAATTCTTTACCTCTGCTAGCTCAGCATTAATTAGGGCATTATAAAAAACTTCATATTCTTCTCGGTCCATTGGACAATTTATATAATCCTCTGTTCCCTTTCCATATCTAGCTGCCTTAAAAGCCTTGTCCATATTGATAGAATCAAACGTTAAGATAGGAGCTGCAGCATCAAAGAAGTGTAGATAATCCTCACCAATTATTTTCTCAATGCAGTTAAACATTGGTTCTGATGTTAAAGGTCCAGTGGCAATAATGGTAATATCATCACTAGGTATACTATCTTGTTCTTCATATACTATTTGAATATTTTTTGTTTCTTTTATTGCCGCAGTAACATATTCTGAGAAGCCTTCTCTATCAACTGCCAAAGCTCCTCCTGCAGGAACTCTTGTTGCATCTGCTGCTCTTAAAATTAATGAATCCATCGTGCGAAGTTCTTCCTTTAAAAGTCCAACAGCATTTTCCACCTGATCTGATCGCAGTGAATTGCTGCAAACTAATTCTGCAAAATTCCCAGAGTGATGCGCAGGAGAACGTTTTTGCGGCTTCATTTCGTATAACTTTACATCTATTCCTCTTTTAGCTACTTGATATGCTGCCTCGCACCCAGCCAATCCTGCGCCAATTACATTTACCGTTTTGTTCATGGTAATCTCCTTTAATAATTGTGTGATAAAAAATAAAACAAACCGAAAGGCTATTATGCACCTTCGGTTTTTTTAGTAAAATAAGCTAACTATGCTTGTATTAAAAAATGTTATATCCTATTTAGCCTTTTTTGCTGTGGATCCCTTTTGTACTTTCTTCGCTGCAACTTCCTTCTTCACTGTAGCTTCCTTCTTCACTATAGTTTCTTTCTTCGCTACAGCGTCCTTCTTCACTATAGTTTTTTTCTTCACTATAGTTTCTTTCTTCGCTTTAGCGTCCTTCTTCACTATAGTTTCTTTCTTCACGATAACTTCTCTCTTCGCTGCAGCTTCCTTCTTCGCGGTAGCTTCTGCGTTGCTAATACATTTATCATTGCTACAGTTCAAAATTATCTTTTTTCCTACAACCTTTTGAAGCATAAAAGATTCACAAATAGGGCAAATCTCTTTACTTGGCATATCCCAGCTCATAAATGGACATTCTGGGTTTTTTTCGCAGCCTATATATTTTCTAGCTTTTTTTGTCTTTTTTATTAACACTTTCCCCTGACAAATTGGGCACAAAACACCTGCATCTTCAACGATAGCCTTTGTATTTCTGCATTCTGGAAATCCTGGACAAGCTAAAAACATACCGAATCTCCCATGCTTAACAACCATATACCTTCCGCATTTATCGCACTGTACATCAGATACCTCTACAGGTAGTTCCACATCTCCGATACTTTCCTCAGCGTCTTTCAATACAGTTCCAAAAGAAGCATAGAAGTCTTGTAATACAGATTTCCATACCTTATCTCCATCTGCAACAGCGTCAAGTTGGTTTTCCATATGTGCCGTAAACTCTGCATCAACAATATCTTTAAAATGTTTCTTCATTATATCATTAACTATTTTCCCCAACTCAGTAGGCATTAAAAATTTCTTTTCTCTAATGGTATACCCTCTTGATAAAATAGTAGTTATTGTTGGAGCATAAGTACTTGGTCTGCCAATTCCCTTTTCCTCAAGTGCTCTAACCAATGTCGCTTCTGTGTACCTAGTAGGCGGTTGAGTGAAATGCTGTTTAGGTGTACTGTTTTTAAACTCAAGTACATCACCTTCAATAAGTTGTGGAAGGCTATTTTCTTCATCTTCTGCCTCTTCATCCTTGCCTTCTATATACAAAACCATAAATCCCGAAAACTTTATCTTTGACCCGTTTGCCTTAAATAGGTAATTACCTACAGAAATATCCGCGCTGACAGTATCATATACCGCTGAAGACATCTGGCTGGCTATAAACCTACTCCAAATAAGCTTATAAAGCTTATACTGCTCTGTGTTTAAAAAACTTTTTATGTCTTCTGGAGTTAAATCCACGTAGGATGGGCGTATAGCTTCATGTGCATCCTGAGAAGCAGATTTATTCTTGTAAGTTCTTGGAGTTTGTGGAGTATACTCTGACCCAAACTTCCCATTAATATATTCTCTTGCTTCCACTTGAGCCTCTGAAGATATTCTAGTCGAGTCAGTTCTCATATATGTTATTAATCCTACCGACCCACGACCTTTTATTTCTACACCTTCATATAGCTGTTGAGCTACCATCATCGTTCTCTTTGTAGTATATCCCATCTTTCGGGAAGCCTCCTGCTGCATAGTACTAGTTATAAACGGAGCTGCAGCAGCTCTTTTCTTTTCTTGCTCCTTGACCTTTTTAACTACATATTTACTTTTATCAATTTCATTTAAAATTGCATTTACCTGATCCTCATTTGTAAGCTCTATCTTTTCCTTATTCGTTCCGTAAAACTTAGCATCAAAATTTGGATTAACCTTTGGCTTTGCCAACCTTGAAATTATTGACCAATATTCTTGAGAAACGAATGCTTCTATTTCTTCCTCTCTATCGCAAATCATTTTTGTTGCAACAGATTGAACTCTACCAGCACTAAGCCCCTTCTTTACTTTTTTCCATAGCAATGGGCTAATTTTATATCCTACTATTCTATCCAAAACTCTTCTTGCCTGCTGTGCATCAACAAGATCCATATCTATCTTTCTAGGCGTCTTTATTGCACTTTTCACAGCATTCTGGGTAATTTCATTAAAAGAAATTCTACATTTTTGACTTTCATCAATATTTAAAATTTTGGCCAAATGCCAAGATATTGCCTCGCCCTCACGGTCAGGGTCAGTTGCGAGAAAGACTTTTTTTGCAGACTTAGCTTCCTTCTTAAGCCTTGATATTACATCACCTTTTCCCCTAATAGTGATGTACTTTGGCTCAAAATCATTCTCAATATCTACCCCAATTTGACTTTTAGGTAGATCTCTTATATGTCCTACAGATGCTTCAACTTTATATCCTTTACCTAAAAACTTGCCAATTGTTTTTACTTTTCCAGGAGACTCCACAATTACCAGGTTATCAGCCATTTTATTCCTCCGTGTCAAAATTCTCATGTATCAATATTTATTATTACATATTTTATCAAACAACTACTAATTTAAACTGGATTTTTAAATCTGTCAACCTCTCATTAGTAATTTTATATTAATTTGATCAAATTATGCACATATTTATAAATAGAGTTTGACTATAAACACATATTAAATATTTTGCCTGGTAGCTGTGTAATAACGCCTTTCATTTCCAACATAAAGAGAATATTATTAACTTCCTTTGTGGGATTATTGCTTCTGTCGATTATTTCGTCGATATCATGAATCCCATTGGATATAATTTTTGCTATTCTAATTTCCTCAGTGCTCAAGCCTCTAAATATGCTAAAGTTTGTTTTGCTGCCTCTTTTTGATAAATCATTTTGTGCCTCACTATTATCACTGGCCTCTATATAATCAAATTCCTCTAAAACATCTTCCGCGCAAAGTACCATTTTTGCTCCATCTTTAATTAGTTGATTTGTACCTCTGCTGTATGCACAGTCAATATTTCCTGGGATGGCAAAGACTTCTCTTCCTTGCTCTAGCGCATAGCAGGCTGTAATTAAAGAACCACTTCTTTTAGCCGCTTCCACCACCAGAACTCCAGAAGATATGCCACTAATTATTCTGTTTCTTGCAGGAAAATTATGTTGGAGTGGCGGCATCCCAGGTGGATATTCAGAAATCACTAAGCCATCTGATTTAATTATATCTTCACAAAGCTTAGTGTTTTCAGGTGGGTAAATAGTATCAAGTCCGCAGCCTAAAACAGCTATAGTTTTCCCTCCCGCAGCCAGGCATCCCTCATGGGCAATGCTGTCTATGCCTCTTGCCAAGCCACTGACAATAGGAACACCTCTCAATGATAGATCATATGCTAGCTTTTTTGCTGAATAAGAACCATAATTTGTAGTTCTTCTTGAGCCCACAATTGCAATAGCGAAGTCGTTAAGCTCAAATTTTCCTTTATAGTATAGTGCAATTGGTGGATCATATATCTGCTTAAGATTATATGGATAGTTATCATCAAATACATTAATCATTTTAATATTATGTTTAATCATTAATTCATAAATTTTATTTACTCTTTCTCTTTTCTGTTTATCTAATATTTCTTGGATGTTTTTATCAGTTAGAAGCTTGGTCTGTTTCAGCTCATGCTCTGACATTTCATATACGATTCTTGGGTTTTTATACATTTTAAGCAATCCCATTGCCTTTACTGCACCCATTCCTTCTAACGAGGATATCCATATCCAATATTCAATTTCTCTCATAATTAACCTCTCTTATATCTTAATTCTGTCTAAACTTCTATACTGTATTGCCTCTGCCACATGCTCAGATTTTATTGTTTCACTGCCCTCCATGTCTGCAATTGTTCTTGCAACCTTTAATATTCGGCTGTGTGCCCGTGCGCTAAGTCCAAGCTTTTCAAATGCTCTTTTCAACAAATTAGATGTAAATCTGTCCAGTTCACAGTATTTTTTTATTAATGGAGGCGATAGCTCAGAGTTTGAGTAAATACCTAGGCCTTTATATCTGTCAAGTTGTATGTTTCTTGCGCTATTTACTCTCTCCCTTATAACAGCTGATGTCTCTTCCTCTCCATTTTTTGCCAGTTCATCATACTTTACTGGATGCACCTCTGCATGAATATCAATTCGGTCTAATAGCGGCTGGCTGAGCTTTCCAAAATATTGTTGGACCATTTTGGGAGTACAATTACATTTTCTTGATGGATCTAAGTAAAAGCCACATCTGCATGGGTTTGCAGCACAAATCAATGTAGTTTTTGCAGGATAAGTTATACTGCTATTTGCCCTTGAAATACATATTTCACCATCCTCTAGAGGCTGCCTAAGTACCTCAATGGCATCCTTGCTAAACTCTGGAAATTCATCCAGAAATAGAACTCCATAATGTGCAAGGCTAATTTCTCCAGGTTTTATATGTTTTCCTCCTCCCACAAGAGAAATATCTGATATACTTTCTAACGGGTGGATATATAAAAACACACTCCAATACTGAAGGTGTGTAAGTGTGTCTATTACTATTACTTTATTATGCTGTTTGTTGATACTGCTATTATATTTGAATCCATAAAATTCCAATTGATTATTATTGAATTTTTATTATCTTTAAATTCAGATTTTATGAAATCATCTGAGGTTATTTTAAACTCAACAGTTTTTAACTTATCTTGCATAAATTTTGTTAACTTATCAAATAATCCTTTCTTTTTTTCAACACTTTTTAAATTATTTACAGATGCTTTAAATATTAACTTTTTAAGTATTGGATTAGTTAAATTTTCAGTATCAACTTCTAATATCTCTTGCATAAAATCTTTAAATTTAGTTAATGCATTTTCTATTTCTTTCTTTATATATATTAGTTTGTTTAATTCACTTTCTTTTATAATCAATTCTTTTTGTAACTCGTTGTTTTGTTCTCTATACTGTTCTCTTGTAATAATTGCATCAGTAAGTAGGTCTAAATTAATTTTACTTTTTTTCTTTAAGTATTCTATTTCAGTAGTTAATGCAGCTTTTTTCCCTTCAATATCTGATATCTTAAAATTTTTAATATAGTATTGTTTAAAAGCATCAGTAAATTCAGACGTGTCCGATTTTATAATATTAATATTATCTTTAATTAATTGTATAGCAAGCTCTTCCGTTATAGCATTTCTGGTATCACATTTAGACTTACCATACATATCATTTTTAGAGCATGTCCACTCATAGCCTATGTCTCTTATTTCTTCACTATTCTTTCTATTATAAGTGTGTCTTTTTTTACGCTTCATACAAGAACCACAATTTCCACAATATAAAATATTTGATAATAAATTTTCACTGCTTGTCCTAGTTCCTTGTTTTAACATATCTCTTCTTTTTTCTCTTTCAGTCTCTATCCTTCTAAATTGGTCATCTGAGATAATTCTTAATTCTTCTCTTTGAATAATATTCCACTCTGAAGGGTCAATTTCTTGCTTCGTATTTCTATTAACATCATATGTTTGAGAAGTGTGATTTACTTGCTTTCCTGTAAAAATACAATTATCTAAAATACTACCAATTTGTGGCTGTGACCATTGCTTACCTTTTTTAGTTAATATACTCTCATCGTTTAACCATCTCGCTATTTTCCCAGTTCCCCAACCTTCATTTAAGTACATATCAAATATTTGTTTTACAGTTTCAATTTCATTCTCATTTATTTGAAGAAATCCATCAATAATTGTATAGCCGTAAGGTACTCCACTATTCCATTTACCTTTTTTCTGTGCTTTTTGTACTCCAAATTGTATAGCTACCGACTTATTTCGAGATTCTTCCTGTGCTACTGAAAGAAACATATTGATAACCATTTCATTATTAATACTACTTAAATTACCATCCTCAAATATAACTTCTACACCATATCCTTTTAAGTCTTTTAATGTCTTTGCTCCATCCTCTACACATCTTCCAAATCTAGCAACATTCTTAACATAAATTATATCAAATTCTTTTCTTTTTGCCAGTTCCACCATATAATTAAAGGCTTCCCTGTTTTTTAATTTTGTGCCAGATATACCCTCATCAGCAAATATACCATCTAAGTGTTCTCTAGTTTCTTCTTTGCCATGTTTTTTAAATAATAAACCTACCTCTACCTTGTCAAAGCCTTCTTTTTTAAACAACTCTTGATAGTGTTCTTTTTGGTTCTGTAAGCTGTTAAGTTGGTCTGTCTCAATTGTTGAAACTCTACAATAAGCGACTGCCCTCATATTATCCACCCCATATTCAAGTATATATTACTTATATAATATTATTTAATATAAATATTGTCAATATTATAAAAAAAGCG
>DATCID010000049.1:0-9240 GCA_036507975.1 Ruminiclostridium sp. | reverse complement strand
CTAAAAAGATTAATATGCAAATGCCGGATGAAGCCAGCAAGAGAGTTGGACAGTCTATTGCGGCTGCAAGTTTACCTAAAATATAGTTTATAGGAGAGTGGATTTTAATGAAATTAAAAAATAGTGGTGCCGAATTTTTCGTTCCTGACAATAAACCAATTGAAGAGGCTATAAGACGTACAACTCATATGGCAATATCTGCACATCAGGATGATATTGAATTTATGGCATATGATGGAATACTTAAATGTTTTGGAAGTAATAAAGATTGGTTCTATGCGGTAGTTGTAACAAATGGCGCAGGTAGTCCGAGAAGTGGTTTATATGCTGACTATACTGACGAGAAAATGCAAGAGATTAGAAAAATGGAACAAAAGAAAGCTGCTTTTGTCGGAGAGTATGGAGCACTTTCGTTGCTTAATTATCCAAGTGCAGAGGTCAAAAATCAGAAAAATGATGATATCGTAGCAGAGTTGAAAGCTTTAATCACTGCCGCAAATCCAAAAGTAATTTACACACATAACCTAGCTGACAAGCATGAGACACATGTTTCAGTAGTTGGCAAGGTAATCCGTGCTATAAGAGAACTGCCTAAAAGTCTTCGCCCCGAAGCGCTTTATGGTTGTGAAGTTTGGAGGAATCTCGATTGGATTAATGACGATGAAAAGGTGGCTTTTGATGTTAGTGAGCATTCAAACATTGCGGCATCTATTAATGAAGTGTTTGACTCCCAAATAGCCGGAGGAAAAAGGTATGACCTTGCAGTAGCAGGTAGAAGACTTGCAAATGCAACATTTTCAGCATCGCATGGGGTTGATACCTCCTCTGCAATTATTTATGGAATGGATTTAACTCCTCTAATCAAAGATGCGAAACTTGATATAAACGAATTCGTTCAAGGCTATATAAACCGCTTTGGTAATGATGTTGCTGATAAACTAAAGAAATACATATAGAGCATTGAAATGTGAAAAGTTCTATACTTATACTTAAAGAAGGACTCTAAGTTAGAGTTAAACTCCAACTTAGAGTGAGAAACTAAGTTGAAGTTTTCTCTATCATACGCACAGTAGGGATGCAAATTACCTTATCTTCCTACATTCAAGGTAAAAACGCTTTTCCTCTGCTTCACCCATCGAGAAGGTTTTTCTTGGAAGTGCTCCATCTAAAATAACAGTTTTGAAAAGATCAGTTTTATTCATTGAGGGTAAATAAATACCTATATTACCAGGCTGTGAGCCAAGCTTTTCAACAACCTCCTCACCATGAATATAATCAATCTTCACCTCTGGATGAGTTTTAATATAGCTATCCAAGAAGGTTTGCAGTGTGCCAACCTCTAGATTGCTGATTGGATTATTTATAGTTATTGTGCCAATAGCTGAAGCAGTAACATATCTAAAGGAGTGTACTGATGACTGTATGGCGCAAGAGTCTGATGTAGCTGCTTTAGATGAACCTACCTGAGCATTTGCACTATAATAGGCATCAAACTCTTTTAAAAGATCATCGGCATTTACGTTGAACACAACTCTGTGTATTGGTTCAAAAACAAGTCCATCATCATGTACATTTACTAACTCCACCAACGCATACCTGGCAGGATGATTTTGTTGTTCCTCAGTAGAAAGGGTGGCTTTGACGTTTTCCCAATGCCCTTTTGCAGAAGCTAAGGAATGATTTCCATCACCAACAGCAAATAGTAAAATGTCATTATCACAGCTAATGTCATACTTCCTACTAAAACAATCTTTTTGTGCCAATTGTGATAATGCACTTGCAATAGCAGAAATATCGCTTTGGTCTGACACCTTATAACCTTTAATATGTCCTCCGTTCATCATTAAATCAAAATCGTAAAGTATATCCAGGCTTGCTACCTTTTTGAAAAGAGGCTCAATAACTGTTTTGTCAGGATCATCAATCAGTACCATAATGTGAGGTGACTCTATTGATGCATTTTGACGAATTTTGATTCTCGGCGGAAGACGATCTATAACTGTACCCTCAGTAGCTCGGATTATTGCACTTGAGCCCTTTGTATAATCATAGTATTCCAAATCAAGTGCTATCATTAAGCCCTTTCGCGAATCAGCACAAGATGTTTTCCTGTCTATTAAAACAAAGCAATCATCAAGCTCATTAATAACCTTTTCTTCTACATATTTGCACATAGTATTATTAATGCTATCTATTCGTTTGTCACTTTCCTCATCCTCTAAATATACCTCTGGGAATATTATGTTGAGAGTGGAAGGTTTTCCACTTGTAATACTTCCCACATTATTCCAATATTCTCGTTCTGATGTATACTGATCGCAGGCCACAACTGCCCAAGCGCTAAGGTCATAGCTTGACTTGGGGAGCATGATTTTGGGAATATGTACACCTAGATTTGATAAAATACCCTTTGAATTATTCATTAATGCACCTCTTGAATTCTATTTTGAATAACTAAAATTGTTTCTGCTCATTTGTAAATCTTACATTAATCCTTGTTTTTAGTCAATTTTCATATGGCAGAAAATTATATTTTCAAATAATTGCATTATTTGAGGGACTATAACAAATAATAGAATTGAAATCAAAGTGAAAAGTGAAAAGTGAAAAGTGAATGGTGAATGGTGAATAGTTGTGGTAGTCGACTTCGTCGACAGAATTTAGAAAGTCAAAAAGATTTAGAAAATCAAAAAGATAGTAATGCTGAATCGATTGGGGGGATGAGATGCTAATAAAATATTCTGATGTACTCGGCTTACCTATAATTTCTGCAAATGATGGTATAAAAATAGGCACGCTCAAGGATGTTGCTTTTCAAAGAGACAACAAAGGAGTTATTGCTTTTATATTAGAAAAGGGCAGTCGTGCCGTGAAGGGTAATGTTATATTATTGAGGGATGTTCGTAGCATTGGAAATGACGCACTAATAATAGATAATCCCAATTGTCTCTTAGAGTATAAGCGTTTTAAGAAAACTTGTGAAATGCGAGAAAATATACAATTACGAGGCTTCAAAATATATACACATTCAGGTGAGGATATCGGAATAGTGCAAGATATATTTTTCGATTATAAGACTGGGAAGGTTGAAGGTGTACAGGTATCTGATGGATTGGTTCAAGATATCTTACAAGGGAGAAATATACTTCCCTTCTTTGGTAAGGTTGAAATTGGTAATGACAATATTTTAGTAGAAAACGAAGCAGTTGAAGAGATGACGAGCACTGGTGGAGGCCTCATAAGCCGACTAGAAAATTAGCTTGAAAGACTTTAGTCTGGAAAGCTAATGCATATCTGATTGTTTACGTAGAGTACAAATGGCGAGTGCAATAAACTAAAATTTTCCTTTGCTTACCAAATATGGCAATTCACTTGGCGCATTTGGCAAATGAAGATTAATACATGATTAAGAATAAGGAGGAGTAGAGATGATGATGAGAAATTTTGCTAGAGGATTGGTTATTGGAGGGCTAATTGGAGCATCAATTAGTGTTCTTGCAAATTCAGAAATAGTAAACCCACACATGAGGAAAAAAATGATGAAGTCAGGAAGAAAGATCATGAGCGGTTCAAATAATGTACTTTCTGATATAGCGCACCTGTTTATGTAGTATGAAAAAATTGATGCTAAGAGCAAAACAGTTTTATTTGCTTTTAGGAACAACTAAATAATAATTTTCTCCCTTTTAAACAGGGTTTTATTATTTAGTTGCTCCGTAGTATCGAGACAAACAAATAAAACATTTGGAGTACGATATGATTAATGTAAAGAAAACAGTATTTTACATAATATTAGTTTTAATAATTATAGTAGTAGCTATATTTATATACTTTTTTAGTGACAAATTTATTCAAATATTGTCTCCTTTTTTTATTGCAGCAATAATTGCATACGCAGTTTATCCATTAGTGATCAGATTTGAGAGAAAGGGCTTAAAAAGGAATGCTTCGATAATTATTATTTATACGTTTATAGCCTTGGTATTGTTATTTTCTGCAATATACATTACGCCACATATATTTAACAATGCAAAGGAACTTTTTAATACATTACCCCATATAACAAATAACTATCAAGAGCTTTTTAATTCATTTATATCAAAGGTAGAGACTAGCAAATGGCCTCCAGAAATTAAAAACCTCATCTTTAGTGAAATTGATAATGGAACAAATTTTATCCAAAGCTATGCGTCACAAGCAATGAAAAAAACACTTTCGTTAGTTGCCTCTTCTGTAGTTATATTATTTAATATAGCGCTGTCCATGATAATTGCTTATTATTTTTTAAAGGATATTGAGGGAATAAAAAGATCAGCACTTATGCTGGCACCAAAAAGAATGCGCAATAACCTTATTAATATAGGTAGAGAGCTAAATGCAATTGTAACTAATTTTATTCAGGGTCAATTTCTAACAGCATTTATTGTAGGTTCGTTAGAGACCATAGGTTTATATATTGTCCATGTGAAGTACCCATTTATCTTGGGAGTAATAGGTGGTGTTGCTAACATAATACCATATTTTGGTCCTGTAATAGGTGCCATACCAGCCGTGGCAATAGCATTATTGGAGTCACCTACAAAAGCACTCTTAACAGCTTTAGTATTTATAATAGTTCAACAAATAGACAATGCATTCATCTCTCCAAAAATTATTGAAGGAAAGCTAGGATTACATCCCATAACAACTATTATTGCAGTATTAATAGGAGGCGAGTTTTTTGGAATCATTGGAATGTTGGTGGCGGTTCCAATAACTGCAATGCTTAAAGTTATATTCAAAAGAATAATAGATTTGTTTGTCTAAAAGTACTATTCTTAAAAAAATGTATTGCTTTACGCTAGAGTAACATTTATTATAGTTCTATGAGGGTATGGTTTTTATTTATATTTTATTGCCGCTACATGGCTCATGGAGGTAGAAAATGAAGCTTGAACACAAACAAAAGCAAAAAATAGTTTTGGGGATTGCTGTGGTTCTTATCCTATTTGGTATATTAGACAAAACATATAATTTTAATATTGATCCTAAAACGCTTAACAATATAACTATGGTTCTTATGATTGCGGCTTTTGCATTGCTTTTCAGCGGCAAAAAGAAAAGGCAGGATAATTCTGATCAGACTGATACAGATAGTTCTATTCAGAATACTACGGCTCAGATTGATACAAAGGTCAATGAACAGGGAAACAATGCTGATACTGATAGCAATGATGAAACTGACAACAATGCCGATACTGATAAAAATACTGATAATGATAATACTACGGAGACTGGCCCTAATGAGCAGGAAAATCAAGATAAGAATATTGAAGAAAAATAGACGCACTACTTGACAGTGTCTCGCATATTATATATCATTATTTTTAAGGAATTAATTAAATATCTTTTAAAAGCGATGAGCAAGAGGAGTATACAGTTGAATTTCGAAAGAGAGGGGCCATATGGTGAAAGGCTCTGAAATAGATGCTGTTGAAGGTAGCTTGGGAGCTCTGCACTGAAATAGAAGTAGGCTGCAGCGGGTTTGCGAACGTTATTCGTTTTAAGATTCATCGATGAATTTAAAGGAGCATTGCTGCTCTATAACAATTTATTTATGAAATTTTGGTGGTACCACGAATATAAGCTTTCGTCCAAATACTGGATGAGGCTTTTTTTATTTTTTTATTTTTTTATTCGCCTTGTTGCGAATATGTAGGATAGTAGTTTTATTAAATTATATGGCCGTGATTAGCGGCTCAAGGAGGTTATTATGATGAGTCCACTTGAAATACTGTCCCTAGTTATAATGGCTGCTGGATTTGCAACGGTATTTGCATCCAAAGCTATTGTTAAGAAATATGATTTAGATAAAAAACAGACCTGTGAGCATGCTGAAGAAATGTCAGTAGAGGAAGTAGAAGAATACAAGTACAATAAGGCTGTGATTAGCTTGAAAATGAAGGGCATGGTCCTATCAATTCCGGGACTAATTCTATTTATAATATGTTTTAGGTAGGTTTAATATATACAATTTCAATTGGAGGTAAGATTATGGACGAACAACAAAACATTGCAAAACAATATGATCCTAGTCAGGTTGAGGATAGACTTTATAGTAAGTGGATGGAAGAGGGCTATTTCCATGCAGTTCCAGATAGCAAGAAAAAACCGTATACAATCGTTATTCCACCACCAAATATTACTGGCCAGCTCCACATGGGCCACGCGCTAGATAATACACTGCAGGATATCCTCATCAGAACAAAGAGGATGCAAGGATATAGTGCATTGTGGCTTCCAGGAACAGATCATGCTAGTATTGCGACAGAGGCAAAGCTTGTTGATGCATTGGCAAAGGAAGGCATTACAAAGGATATGCTTGGTCGTGAAAAATTCCTTGAAAAGGCATGGGAGTGGAGAAAGATTTATGGTGGAAGAATTGTAGAACAGCTCAAAAAGCTAGGCAGCTCATGCGACTGGGAGCGTGAACGCTTCACTATGGATGAGGGCTTGTCAAAGGCTGTTCAGGAAGTATTCCTAAAGCTGTATGATAAAGGTCTCATTTACAAGGGAGAGAGAATAACAAACTGGTGTCCAAAGTGTAATACTTCAATTTCTGATATAGAGGTTGAATTCGAGGAACAAGCAGGACATTTCTGGTATATAAAATATCCTGTAAAGGATAGCGATGAGTTTGTAGTAATAGCAACAACTCGCCCAGAAACTCTATTAGGAGATACCGCGGTAGCTGTAAATCCAGAGGATGAGAGATTTATTCATTTGGTTGGGAAAACACTTATCCTTCCACTTGTAAACAAAGAAATACCTGTGATAGCAGATTCATATGTTGACAAGGAATTTGGTACCGGCTGCGTAAAAATTACTCCTGCGCACGACCCAAATGACTATGAAGTAGGCTTAAGACACAATCTGCCACAAATAAGAATAATGGACGACAAAGCTATAATGAATGACAATGCTGGGCAGTACAAGGGTCTTGACAGATACGAAGCCAGAAAGAAAATATTAGAAGATTTAGAAAAATTGGGCTTGCTTGTAAAAATAGAAGATCACACTCATAATGTTGGTACCTGTCAGAGATGTAGAACAGTTATTGAGCCTCTCATCTCAAAGCAGTGGTATGTCCGCATGAAGCCATTGGCAGAGCCTGCATTAGAGGTTGTAAGAAATGGAACAATTAAGTTTGTACCTGAGAGATTTTCAAAGATATATTTCAACTGGATGGAAAACATTCAGGATTGGTGTATTTCTAGGCAACTTTGGTGGGGACATAGAATTCCTGCATATTACTGCCTTGAATGCGGACATATAATGGTTCAGGCAAGTGACCCTGATGTATGCCCTAAGTGCGGAAGCACCAGAATTGAGCAGGATCCAGATACCCTTGATACTTGGTTTAGCTCGGCACTTTGGCCCTTCTCAACGTTGGGCTGGCCTGAAAAAACAGAGGATTTGGAGTATTTCTATCCAACTGATGTTTTGGTAACCGGCTATGACATTATATTCTTCTGGGTTGCAAGAATGATATTCTCTGGTATGGAGCATATGAAAGAGGCGCCTTTTAAGACCGTATTCATACATGGTATTGTGAAAGATCCTCAAGGAAGGAAAATGAGTAAATCACTTGGAAATGGTATTGATCCGCTAGAGGTTATTGCTCAGTATGGTACCGATGCACTAAGATTTGCTCTTACTATAGGAAATTCACCTGGAAACGATATGAGATTTTCTACAGAAAAGGTTGAGTCCTCAAGAAACTTTGCTAACAAGGTTTGGAATGCATCAAGATTTGTTTTGATGAACTTTGATGAAAATATAGACTTTAGTAAAGTAGACAAAAGTAAATTCACAGTTGCTGACAGATGGATTATAAGCAGAATCAATACAGTAACAAAAGAGGTAACTGAAAATATAGATAAATTTGAGCTAGGGTTAGGATTGCAGAAGGTATATGACTTCATATGGGAAGAATTCTGTGACTGGTATATTGAGATGGTTAAGCCTAGACTTTACGATAGAGAAAGTACAGGAAGGCTTGAAGTTCAATATGTTCTAAACTTCGTTCTAGGCAATGCTATGAAGCTGCTTCACCCATATATGCCGTTTATCACAGAGGAAATATATAATCACTTAATAAATGATGGCAGGAGCATAATGATCTCGCAGTGGCCGCAGTATAGTGAAGAATTAAACTTTGCTGATGATGAATCAAAAATGAAAATCATTATGGATGCAATAAGGAATATCAGAAATATCCGAGCTGAAATGAATGTTCCACCAGCAAAACGTGCAAAGATGATATTTGTGACATCCGGAGAGAATGAAAAAGCTACACTAACAGAAGGTGCAACCTTCATCCAACGGCTAGCTGGTGCATCTGAGATAGTAGTGCAAGCCGACAAGGAGGGTATTCCTGCAGATGCTGTTGGTACAGTGATAGCAGGAGTTGAAATATTTATACCTCTTGATGAATTAATAGATATTGAAAAGGAAATTGAGAGACTGAATAAAGAAAAGATAAACCTTGAAGGCGAGCTAAAGAGAGTGGATGGAAAGCTTAACAATGAAGGCTTTGTAGCAAAGGCTCCACCGAAGGTTATTGAAGAGGAAAAGGCAAAGAGAGATAAATACCAGGATATGCACCAAAAGGTAGTAGAGAGGTTGGAAAGCTTGAAGAAGTAGATATTTTGTTTTAAGCACACATAAGCGTTAACTTTATCAACACTTATGTGTGCTTAATTTGTGTTGCTGTTCTTAACTATGATTTCATCTCAAAATTTTTCATATCTTTTTTATACTGTTCCATTCTATGACCTTATCAACCGAATGTGACTGTCAAATCTAGATATGGAAAATGATTCCTCTGTTAGCATAGCGCGCTAAGTATTCAACCACGCAATCAGGATTTTCAAATGGCAACTTGTAATATTCTATATAATATTAATGCAGACAGAGTTGATATTACTAACTAATTTGTCATAGAGAATGGGGAAGGTTTGCTAGGTAAATGGTATAATGTTTTCCGCTTTTTATTTATTGAATTCTGAAGGGGCAATGCCTGTAATTGACTTAAAAATTCTACTGAAATAATGCTGGTCCTGATAGCCTACAATTTCTGCAATGTCTTTCAAAAGCATGCCGGGCTGCTCCCTCATAAGCCGCTTTGCTTCATTGATCCTTAAATTTGTAACATATTCATTAAAGGAAAGGTTAGTGTGTTTTCTAAACAATCTGCTG
>DATCID010000048.1:0-2757 GCA_036507975.1 Ruminiclostridium sp. | reverse complement strand
AGAAAAAAATCCTGCAGTTATTGCAACTGGTGGTGGAGTAATCAAGAGGTATGAAAATATCTTAAACCTTAAGAAAAATGGAATTATAATTTATATTAACCGACCTATTGAAAATATAGTGGAAGATATTGATGTTGTAGCCCGTCCATTACTTGCAAAGGACCCATCTCAACTTTACAAATTGCTTGAGGAGAGATGTGACTTGTATAAAAAATATTGTGACCATGAGGTAATGAATACTAGCAGCATTGACGATATAGTAAATAATATTATAGAAATACATACACAGACTAATAAATTAGATGTGTAGCATAATATTGAATGGAGATAATAGGCATCATAGTTGTCTAAGTATTAACCAAATAATTTAACAATAAACTAAAAAAACTGTTGATCACTCAACAGCTTTTTTAGTTTAATTTATTGCATTCTTTATATCTAATGCAAAATCATATACTCTTTTTAGTATTTCTTCCTGCGTTCCACCTTCAGCCACCAATTTTATTATTGCACTTCCTACAATAATAGCTTCGCAGTATGGAGAATAGGCCTTTGCCATTTCAGCATTAGAAATTCCAAAACCAAGGCCTTTAGGCATATCAGTGTAGCTTTTGATTAAATCCATATACTCCTTAATGTCAGTATTAAGTTTTTGCCTTGTGCCTGTTACTCCATTTACGGAGACACAATATACAAAACCTTTTCCTAAATTTGTTATTGCTTTAATTCTAGATTTAGATGTTGGAGCTACCATAGGAATTATGCAGATGTCGTATTTATCTGCAATTTCTATTACTTCAGCCCTCTCCTCGAGTGGAAGATCTGGAATTATCAATCCATCAATTCCTACTTCTTTGCATTTCTCAAAAAACTTAACGTCACCATATTTAAATATTGAATTGTAGTAAAGTAAATATACTAGTGGAATCTGTGTTTTTTCTCGTATTTCGCGAACTTTGTTCATAATAGAACTTATTTTAGTACCATTTGCTAAGGATCTAGTAGAGGAGGCTTGTATTACGGGACCATCCGCCATTGGATCTGAATAGGGGACACCTATTTCTATTATATCAGCACCAGCTTTTTCAAGAGTTAATACTAATTCTAATGTAGTATCTAAATCAGGATCTCCTCCTGTTACAAAAGGTATAAAGGCTTTTTCATTTTTTTCCCTAAGATAATTAAATTTCTCAACTATTCTATTCATAGTTTTACCCCCATTATTTGCGCAATAGTATTTATATCTTTGTCCCCACGTCCTGAAAGATTAATAATAATTATTTTATCCTTCGGCAATGCTTTTGCGAGTTTCATTGCATACGCAACTGCATGAGCACTTTCTATGGCAGGAATTATTCCTTCAACCTTTGAGAGTTCCATAAAGGCGTACACTGCCTCGTCATCTGTAGCTGAAACATATTGAGCCCTATTAATGTCATGTAAATAAGCATGTTCAGGTCCTATTCCTGGGTAATCAAGGCCTGCAGATATTGAATAGACAGGCATTATTTGACCATCTTCATCTTGAAGCACATAAGTCTTCATTCCGTGAATTACACCAATATTCCCTTTAGATATAGTTGCAGCATGCTGATCAGTATCTAACCCTTTTCCTGCTGCCTCAACCCCAATGAGTTTAACAGATTTATCCTCAATGAAAGGGTAGAATATTCCCATAGCATTACTACCACCACCAACACAAGCTATTATATAATCTGGTAATCTATCCTCTTTACACAATATTTGTTTTCTTGCCTCATCTCCAATAACCCTCTGAAAATCTCTAACCATTGTTGGATATGGATGTAATCCCATGGTGGAACCTATAACATAAAAAGTATCTTCTACATTACTGACCCAATTCTTCATAGCTTCATTAACAGCATCTTTTAAGGTGCCAGTTCCTGTAGTAACTGAAGTGACCTTAGCTCCTAGAATTTTCATTTTAAAAACATTCAGAGATTGTCTTTGTATATCTTCCTCACCCATAAATATTTCACATTCAAGCCCAAACATCGCAGCAACAGTGGCTGTGGCAACTCCATGTTGCCCTGCTCCAGTTTCTGCTATTATTCGTTTCTTTCCCATTCTCATTGCTAGTAGTACTTGACCTAAAACATTATTAATCTTATGAGCTCCTGTATGGTTCAAATCTTCTCTTTTTAAATATATTTTTGCTCCACCTAATTTTTTTGTAAGATGTTCTGCATAGTATAGAGGAGTCTCTCTTCCCGCATAGTCCTTAAGATAATATTTATATTCTTTTATAAACTCAGGATCTGCAATAGCTTTTTCATATTCCTCTTCAAGCTGTATAACTGCATTCATTACTGTTTCAGGTGCATATTGTCCACCGTATATTCCAAATCTACCTTTCATGTAATTCCCTCACCTTTCGAATAAATTCTTTTATTTTTTTATAATCTTTAAATCCTTCTGTTTCTACCCCACTGGATACGTCCACCCCATAAGGATTTAGCTGTAAAATTCCCTGCTGAACATTTTCATTAGTTAATCCACCAGCTAACATTATGGTTGATCCCTGAACCTTTCCTTTTACAAGTTCCCATTTAAAGCTTTCTCCGGAACCTGCAATACTATTATCCAAAAGAAATTTTTCACAAGTGTAATTTTTTATTTCGTAAATACTTTCAATATTATTAATCTTAAGCGCTTTCCAAATTTCGTAGCCCCTAAACTTATTTATATATTCCTGGTTTTCTTGACCATGAAACTGAAGCACTTGAAGTTCTAATC
>DATCID010000047.1:0-13401 GCA_036507975.1 Ruminiclostridium sp. | reverse complement strand
GTAAGGTAAAAAATTAATGTTAATACTAAATACACTGCGGCAATCATGGCTGATGTTGTCAGCATTTTTACTTTTTTGTTATTCATAAATAACTCCTCCATTTTTGCCGTGCCCCTGAAACAAAACAAAATACTGCCCTGCATAAGCAGACAGCGTCGCCATAGTTTTGTTTATAGACAGGAAGGTCACGAACTGTCTTATTTGTTTAATCACCGAATTATATCATTTATTATATACGATTACAAATTAGTTTTCATAATTCTACAAGCATTCTATAACGAATATAAGTCATCTATATATTTTTTGTACATATAACAATTAAGTTCCGATGAATAACTTAAAGTAATTATTTTCCATATGACTACTATTTACTTATTTCCATTTATAATGTATAATGGTTTGTTTTCAAAGACACTGTTTTTGAATTTATACGATATGTTTTAGTTGCTAATATAAGTTCCTTTATTCGCCTTATAGCGGATTAGATGGAAGAAGTTTATTTACATTTTTAGTCGCTATGCGGCTCATGGAGGTTAATAATGAAAAATTTAATGTACGATGTTGCAATAATTGGTTGTGGTATTTCTGGTATTTTTGCTGGCTATGAGTTAACAAAACAAAACCCTCAATTAAAGGTTATAATGATAGAACAAGGAAATGATATTTTTAATAGAAATTGTCCAATTATCGCCAATAAAATTAGAGATTGTGTGCGCTGCAAGACCTGTGATATTATGAGAGGTTTCGGTGGTGCAGGTGCATATTCAGATGGTAAATTCAATTTTACAACTAAATTTGGAGGCTGGCTAAACGATTATCTTACTGATGATAAGGTTATGGAATTAATTAATTATGTTGACAGTGTAAACGTAGGATTTGGAGCAACCAAAGAGATGTATTCCACATATACACCTGAAGCTAAAGCTATTGAAAAAAGAGCTCTTGAAAACGATCTTCATTTATTGCAGGCCGCTGTGAAGCATCTTGGAACAGAAAATAATTTAGAAATATTAAAAAGACTATATAGCTATCTGTTGGATCGTTTGGAAATGAAGTATAATACACAGGTTTTGAACATTAACCCTGTAGATGGCGGCTACACTATTGAATTACACAGTGGAGAAACAATAAATTGCAAATACCTTATCGTTGCACCTGGTAGGTCTGGCGCTGAATGGTTCTCAAAGCAATGTAAGCAGCTAAAGCTTGATTTAATAAACAATCAGGTTGATATTGGTGTCAGGGTTGAAGTTCCTGCAAAGATCTTTGAGCATATCACCGATGTTGTATATGAGTCCAAGCTGGTATATAGAACGAAACAGTACGGTGATTTGGTACGTACTTTTTGTATGAATCCCTATGGGCATGTTGTTTCTGAAAATGTAGACGGAATAGTAACTGTTAATGGTCATAGCTATAATGACCCAAGTCTTAGAAGTGAAAACACCAACTTTGCACTTCTAGTTAGTAATAGATTTACTGAACCTTTTAACGAACCATATCAGTATGGCAAGAGGATTGCATCTCTGTCAAACATGCTTGGCGGTGGTGTATTGGTGCAAAGGTTCGGAGACCTTATAAAGGGTGCTAGAACAAATGCTCATAGATTGGAGCAGAGCTTCACACGTCCCACATTACACGCTACTCCAGGTGACTTGAGCCTTGTATTGACCAAGAGACATTTGGACAATATCATTGAAATGATATATGCATTGGACAAGATAGCTCCAGGTACCGCAAACTACGATACTCTTTTGTATGGTGTTGAGGTTAAATTCTATAGTTCAAGACTTGAATTAACAAATGAACTAGAAACAAAGCTACCAAATATGTTCGCAATTGGTGACGGTGCCGGCATAACCAGAGGCCTTTCTCAGGCAAGCGCCAGCGGCGTACTTGTTGCAAGAGCTATTGCCGATAGAATTAGTAAAATATAGCAAATGTTTTACAGTAAAATAGCACCTTGCAGTACTAGAAAGCAGACGAGCTTTTTGCACGTTTTCTAGTGATACGAGGTGCTATTGTTATATTTGTCATAAAGCCTAAACCTTTTCAGGTTCCGGATATTCAACTCCAAAAGTTTCAACTGTAACCTTTTTCATGGTTTGAGCATCTTTGGGTTTATCATTGTGGTCTCTTTTTACACTAACAACTCTATCTGCTTCTTCTATTCCCTCAATTACTTTTCCAAACGCAGCATATTGTGCATCAAGATGAGGAGACTTTGCAACCATTAAAAAGAATTGTGAGCCTGCAGAATTTGGAGCATTAGTTCTAGCCATGGATAAAACGCCCTTGTCATGCTTTAAATCGTTCTTAAAGCCATTGCTAGAAAACTCACCTTTTATGCTATAATCTGGACCTCCCATACCTGAACCATCCGGATCTCCACCTTGTATCATAAATCCAGGTATAACTCTATGAAAAACAACACCGTCATAGAAACCTTTGTTTATAAGTGATATAAAGTTATTCACAGTGTTTGGTGCTATTTCCGGGTATAGCTCAGCCTTCATAATATTTCCATTTTCCATTTCTATAGAAACTATAGGATTTTTATTCATAATATGCATTCCTTCCGATTCTTAATTTATTTGACTAGTATCATTTTATAGTTTTAGACTAGAATGTCAAGTGTATTCAGATTTTTCCATCCATTATTTAACATAAAAAGCGGTTCTACTAATATCTTTTAGAATAAATATCTTGATGAAAATGTGATATACTTTTTATATTGATTAGAAACAACTAAATAATAAAACATGATTTTAAAACATAGAAATTTGTTTCTATTTAGTTATTCCTTAATGTACTTAAATTATTTAAAGCATAAATTTGGGGTAGCTTATGAAAAAAATATTCTCCAGACTCAATAGCCTGGATACGACATCAAAAAATGCAATGTTTTTTACTTTTGAAGGCGCAGTTGGAGCAATAATATTAAATCTAGCCAACCCATTTTTCTTAATGTTTGCTAGACGCATGGGCGCAGACGATTATCAGATAGGATTGATTACTTCCCTTCCTGCTCTTGTAGGAATTCTCGCTCTTATTCCTGGTAGCATATTGATTGATAAAAGTGAAAACAAAAAGAAGATAGTGTCATTTCTGATACTCTTTTTTGGGATAATGTATCCACTTGCCGCTTTAACGCCATTTATGGGTAATTATAAAGTCTCTATATTTATCACCGTTTTAGCACTGATGAACTGGCCTTTTTCTGTTTTCAACATCTCCTGGCAATCCTTCTTTTCAGATGTCATGTCCTCGAGATTTAACTCGGCTTTTGCCAAGAGGACTCGTGCTGCAACCATTGTGGGAACATTAACCTCTTTAGTTGCAGGCCTATTGCTATCATACATTCCAAAAAATAATAGCGAAAGAATAATGATGTACCAACTCTTCTTCTTTCTCTCATTTATACTGGCGATAGTTCAGAGTTGGCTGCTTAGAAGAGTATCTGCACCACCTATTTTGAAAGATGAAAAAGATAAGACTAGCAATCTAATCCTAATAAAAGAATGTTTAAATAATCTCGTGGTATACAAGGAATTTAGAATTTTTGTTATTTTAGCATTTATTTTTCACGTATCCTGGCAAATGGGGTGGCCATTATTTTTCATATATCAGGTTGATGTAGTTGGAATAAATGAAGCTTGGCTGAGTTATGTGAATGTTGCAGTTGGTTTTGCAGGAATAATCACCTATCCCTTTTGGGGGAGAGCTATTGAAAAGAAGGGCTCACGACTGATACTAATTATTGGAGCATTTGGTCTTAGTTTGAATGCTATTTCCATAATATTCGTTACTACAAAGTATATGCTTCTGATACAAAGTACTTTAACAGGATTATTTTTCTCAGCTTTTATTCTTGCGATTTTTGGAAACTTAGTTGAAGTGTTACCTCAGAAGAATAAGACAATAAACATAGCGATGTATACAACTTTGATTAATATCTCACAATTAGTATCTCCTTTGGTGGGCGTTTGGCTTTATAAGCAAACCTCTATCCGTTTTGCATTAGGCTTTAGTGGAGTTTTGAGGTTTCTAGCGACTATGTTATTTGTAATTAAATATATACGTAGCAGGAAAAAAGACTAGAATTACTCCAACTCTAGTCTCAATTGTGCAGCCACCTTGTCGGCTTCCTTCATGTAACAGCCAATTGCAGGTATATTCTTTGTCCTGTAATAGTCTTCATTAGAAAGTTTCATTTCCTCCAAGGTTTTTATTCGTATTAGAGTACTGCCTTTTTTAGAAATCAGCACCTGTACTCCTTGTGAAGCTCTTGTTGTCTTTGAACCAACCCACTCAGTACTAAATACCAAAACTTTTTTAATACTGCTCATAGCAGCTAATTCTATATTCTCAGTAATGAACAGCATTCTAATTAATGGCGAGCCACTATAATACGCATTTGCAAGTTTCTTTCTGTTCGTCTTTGTAGCATAACTTGACAGGTCTATTTTTGCTACCTTTCCACTTTCATAGAAAAACATCATATATCCTTCGTAATTATCAGTGGCTGTGACATATATTATTTTTTCATCAGCTTCCAATTTCAACAAGTTTGTGAGATATTCTCCCAAACTGCTAGCTTTGCAATCTGGTATGTCATATATTTTCATTTTATACACGTTAAAGCGATTTGAAAACAACAGCAATTCGGCCTTATTATGTGTCTCTATCTCTTGAGTTATTTTATCGTCGTCTTTAAGCTTGTGCTCCAGATTTGCCCTTAAAGAGACTAGTGCAATCTTTTTGAAGTAATTTTGCTGGGTAAGGAATATTTTCAAATTGTAATCCTCTATCAAATGCTCTGTAGTTATCTCCTCTATATGCTCTTCACGAATTATCTCTGTACGCCTAGGCTGTCCAAACTTTTTTGTGACTTCCTTCAACTGTTTTTGGATAATCTTTTTTACTCTCTTTTCACTCGCGTAAATATCTTTAAGATCCGCAATTTCCTTTAATAAATCATCTACTTCACTTACCCTGTTTAAAATATATTCTTGATTCAAATTTCTGAGCTTTATTTCTGCAATATAGTCCGACTGAATTTGATCTATTTGAAAGCCTTCCATCAAGTTTGGAATAACTAAAGCTTCCTGCTCTGTTCCTCTAATTATTGCAATTGCCTTATCAATATCTAGTAATATTTTTTTGAGTCCCATGAGTAAGTGCAGCTTGTCACTCTTTTTCTCTATATCAAATAAGGTTTGTCGTTTTACGCATTCCACTCTAAATATCAACCATTCATTGAGAATAGTCTTAACACCCATTACTCTAGGTCTACCATTTATCAGTATATTGAAGTTGCAATTGAAACTGTCCTGCAATGGAGTGAGCTTAAATAACTTGTTCATCAGAGCATCTGAATCAGTGTTTTTCCTAATATCAATTGTCAGTTTAAGTCCACCTAGGTCTGTTTCATCTCTAACATCAGTAATTTCCTTTATTCTGCCGACTTTAACTAAATCAATGATTTGATCTATTATTGCCTCAACGGTAGTCGTATATGGTATTTCAAATATCTCAATGCAGTTATTTACCTTGTCGTATTTATACTTTGCACGTACCTTAACGCCACCTCTTCCGCTATTGTATATATCCCGCATTTCCTTTTCAGAATATATCAATTGACCTCCTGTCGAGAAATCAGGTGCCTTTAAGTAATCCTCAACATTAATATCCCCGTTATCAATTAGAGCCGAGGTTGTTTCACAGATTTCTTCTAGATTAAAGCTGCAAATATTACTAGCCATACCAACTGCAATGCCCTGGTTTGCATTCACTAGTATGTTCGGATATGTAGTTGGCAAAAGAGCTGGTTCCATTGTAGTACTATCATAGTTATCTATAAAAACTACAGTATTTTTATCTATATCTTTAAATATTTCTTCACATAGCTTGTCTAGCTTGGCCTCAGTATAACGTGGTGCTGCAAATCTCATATCTCTTGAATAATGTTTACCAAAGTTTCCTTTTGAATCAATAAATGCGTGAAGCAGAGCATTATTACCCCTAGTTAATCGTACCATAGTCTCATATATGGCCATATCTCCATGCGGGTTTAACTTCATTGTTTGTCCAACTATATTTGATGATTTGGTCTTTGCCCCTGTCAGCAGTGACATTTTGTACATTGTATAGAGCAGCTTTCGATGCGATGGCTTGAATCCATCTATCTCAGGAATTGCTCTTGAAACGATAACACTCATAGCGTATGGCATGTAATTATTTTCAAGAGTATCTATTATATTTTGTTCAACCAAATTTTTATGAGTCATACTTGACCTCTTCCTTTTCTTAAAAAATCTTATTTTTTGTAAACTTTAGCTAACATCAATCATATCTAAATACTTACTTCCATTCTCCTCTATAAACTGCTTTCTACCCTGCAAATTGTCGCCTAACAGGACATCAAACATTTGGGCAGTTTCCTCTACCTCAGACGGCATAACCCTAATCAATCGCCTAGTTTCAGGATTCATTGTAGTTAGCCACATCATATCTGGTTCATTTTCACCAAGTCCTTTTGAACGCTGTATTGTATATTTCTTTCCTTCAAGCTTGGTTAAAATATTAGCTTTTTCTTTTTCTGAATATGCAAAGAAAATTTTCCCCTTGCAATTAATTTCAAACAGAGGCGATTCTGCAATAAATACCTTTCCTTCCAGTAGAAGTGTAGGTACCAACCTGTAAAGCATAGTCAAAATAAGTGTCCTTATCTGGAATCCATCCACATCAGCATCTGTACAAATAATTACTTTGTCCCACCTGAGATTATCTAGCTCAAAAGTATTTAATTCTTTATTGTGTTTTGATTTTATTTCTACTCCACAGCCAAGAACCTTCAAAAGGTCTACAATGATATCACTTTTGAATATGCCGTCATACTCAGCCTTTAAGCAATTGAGTATCTTACCCCTAACAGGCATAATAGCTTGGAATTCAGCATCGCGACCGAGCTTACAGGCTCCTAAAGCTGAATCTCCCTCAACTATATATATTTCTCTCTTTGTGATATCCCTTGTTCGACAGTCAACGAATTTCTTTACTCTATTAGAAATATCCATGCTCCCACTAAGTTTTTTCTTTATATTTATTCTAGTTTTCTCTGCCATTTCCCTACTTCTCTTGTTTACTAGAATTTGCTCTATTATTTTGTCACTTTCAACTTTGTTTTCGATGAAATAAATTTCCAGCTGTTGTCTTAGGAAATCAGTCATTGTCTCTTGAATAAATTTATTAGTAATTGATTTTTTAGTCTGATTTTCATAACTTGTTACAGTTGAAAATGAATTAACTACCAAAATCAAACTATCTTCAATATCAGCGAAGGTTATCTTTGACTCATCCTTGTTATATTTGCCTCTTGCTTTTATACATTTATCAATCTCGTATATCAAGCCGCTCTTTACCGCTTTATCTGGGGAACCACCATATTCAAGAAAACTAGAATTGTGATAGTATTCCAGTAGATTTGTTTGGTTATTGAAGCATAAAGCGATCTGCATTTTAACCTTGTATTCAGGCTTGTCATCCCTATCCCGACCCTTAGTTGAGGTTTCGTAGTACTGAATTTCTGTAAACCCATTATCCCCTGATATCTCCTTAATGTAGTCTACTATACCATTTTCGTAAGTATACAAAAAAGTTTCTCCAGATTCCTCATCCTTTAAAACAAAGCGAAGTCCCGCATTCACAACTGCCTGCTTTTTTAGCACTGTCTGGAAAAATTCAAGTGGTATATTTATATCAGCAAACACCTCTAAATCAGGCTTCCATTTTTGAATAGTAGAAGTTTGTTTATATTTGTATTTCTCTTTTTTCAAGCCTCCTACATTTTCTCCGCTTTCAAAATGTAATTCATGTTTGAAGCCATCACGAAATACAGTAACATCAAAGGATTCTGAACTGTACTGAGTAGCGCATGCACCTAATCCATTTAAACCCAAGCTATATTCATAATTCTCACCCGAATTATTTTTGTATTTCCCACCTGCATATAGCTCACAGTATACCAACTCCCAGTTATAGCGTTCCTCTTTTGTATTATAGTCCAAAGGGATACCTCTTCCCCAGTCCTGAATCATAATAGAATGGTCGGTAAACCTTGTAATCTCTATAACGTTTCCATGCCCCTCACGTGCTTCATCAATTGAGTTTGACAAAATTTCAAAGAAAGAATGCTGGCAGCCATCAAGCCCATCTGACCCAAATATTACTCCAGGACGTAGTCTAACTCTATCTGCACCTTTTAGCGATGAAATGCTTTCATTTCCATATTCTATCTTTTTAGTCTCTTTTGTCATTAGTAACTCCTCCATAAATTAATCCACTTAAACATTATTTATCAAACTAGTGTTCTCTGTCAAGTTATTTTACTATAATATAACCTTGTTTAAGCGTAAAGTATCATTTATAGAAGTGCAGATTATACAAAAATGATATGACAACATGTATTATTTGTAATATAATAATCTTACATATAATACCGTTATGGAGGATAATCGCATGAAGTTAAGAATAACACGAAAAGAGCTGGAAGATCTGACCTTTGAGCAAAAGCAGAATCTTTGTGATTTATGGATTCCGCATGCATTCGATGTTGCTGTAGCAACTGTATGTGTGGATGCTGCTGAGGAAAAGTTTGATCAGATAACCTATGTTATTGGTGGAATCAAACTTTTGAGGCACCACGACATGCTGCTTACCGACTTGAAATTTATGCCAGATGAACAATTGAAAGTACAAGAGGAGGAATCCTATTCAAGCAATATCGCTTCTGATAGAATAGATGGTATCGAAGATTTAGTTGAAATTGAAGAAGTTGAAGAGACAGATGAAGAAACTTTACCAGATTTTACTTTCGATGAAGATTTCAATTTTGAGTTTCAAAGGCCAGAATCCTACTCTAAGCAGGATTGTGTACCACTTCTTGAAATTGGACAAATGATAGATATTCTTGAAAGAAAAAACTTCGGACAAGGTGACTTTCATATTTCAGCAAATCTAGGTGACTTTTCTTTTGATATGGGAAAAAATGATTTCTCCAGTGACAATAATTTTGATGAAAACAGCCAAAATTGCGAATTATGTGACATACTTTGGGAATCAGTTAAAGCCTTGCTTTAGACAAATACTAAAAGTAAACGGACGGTAACAGAATTTTCATTCTGTTACCGTCCGTTTTTAGCACATACTTAATATTTAATTGGCATCTGCTTTAACAATGCCAACACCCGTACTCAGCTTTACATCTGGACCTCCACCATTTACATCTCCCACAAAGTGAAATTTGTTATTGTCATTTGAGATAATGAAGCTTCCAGATAAAGTGCCAATACCAGTATCAGCCTTAAGCGACATCTTAGTGTTCTCTGGAACTTCAATCGCAACATTTCCTGCTCCAGTTGAGGCATCAAATGAGCTTATTTTATCAATATTACCCTTGAAGTCAATGTTTCCCACTCCTGTATGAAGTGAGTTTTCCTCCAATGCAGCTACGTTTTGAATATTAATATTACCTGCCCCTGTTTCAAGTAATAGGTTTGATGACACTTCGTCAATACCGATATTGCCAGCTCCTGTTTTTACTTTTATCACATTTATACTATCTGGTAATGATATATGAAAGTTTATCGAGACCTGGAAAACGTTGAAATTGCTCTTTCTCCAATCCCAGAAATCATTTCCATCCTTTGTTTTCACAACAACATTAATGACTTTTCCATCTCTTTCAAGCTCAACATTCATGTTATCCAGTATGTTCTTCTTATCTTTATCGGTGGCGCCTCTCACTGTTTTCTCAGCTTTAATTTCAATTTGAGGGGTCGCTGATTTTTTAATTTTAATGTTTCCAGCATCGGAATAAACATTAAGTTCCTCACCATCTTGCTTTTCAACTGAAATCTCCTGATTACTTGAAGACTCACTACCAACAACATTAAAAATACTATCTTTATCCTTTTGACTTACTGTAAACAAATCATAGTCCTTTCCATTAATTCTCACACCGCAGCCAGTCGCAAGAATTAACACAAGTATCATTGTTAGTGCTATAAACGAATAATATCTCTTTTTCATTGTTTTCAACTCCCATTTCATTGTATATATCTTAATACGTATATTGATAATAAAATGTCTTAGAAGCTGAGATATTATTTTAATTCTGAAAATTTAAGAAATTTGTTTAGTAGACATAGTTCCATTAATGATAGGTCTGGTATATTTCCATATATAATAAACCATAAACGTTTGTATAGGAAGGAAAACCAGACACTTTATTGCTCTAGCAGCTAAAATTACATATGCTCCGTCGTGTGTCAAATAAATAAGCCATATAGTATTTAATACCAATCCGGCAATCAAATTCACTGCAAGTGCAGCAACAAAAGTCCTAACTAAAGTTATTTTCTTTTTGTACAATATTAAGCCATACAAATAACCTGAAATGAATGCGCTCAAAGTAAAGCCTGGGAAGTATGGCCCCTTTGGAAATATTAGCATTCCTAGAACATCAGCTATTGCAGCTGCGCCACCTGCTGTAACGGGTCCAAATAAGATAGCGGAAATGGCAATGGGAATAAACTCAAAGGAAATTCTCACAATTGGGCTTTCGATAGAGAGGAATCTTGTTAAAATAATTTCTAGTGAAATAAAAAGACTTACAAACAGAATGTTTCTAATTTTGTCGTGCATGATATACTACCTCCTATTTATGTGCGGGTACATAGTCTGATTTGAATAAACGCCAAATCAAAAATGCCCCAATCTTGATAATAAAAGCCACACAAAAGAGGTCTGCTCTTTTTGTGGCAGCGGAATGCAAGATTTGCACCGCAAACTATAGGAACAACTAAATAAGAACTTTCCATTTTTGAAGAGTATATTTTCCGCCCTTCAAAATCTGGTTTCATTATTTAGTTGTCCCCAAGTGTTTTTCGTCTAAAAGGCAACTTCCCGTCCCTCTAGCACTTAACGCGCAAAAATCTACTCTGCCAATTTCTCTTCTCAATTCTATCCTAGTTTTATTATAAAATCAATATGCCTACTTTTACGTCATGGTCTTCTTCAACCCTTCTTTAACAAACTAAAGAATCCATGAATTTGCTTTTTTACAGTAAATTTATGAATTCTATTTGCATTTTGCTTTTTATTTCGCCTTATCTAATGCTCTCTGGGCAGCTACTTTCCAATTAGTTGTGGAGATTGTAGCACCAGAGATGGTTTCAACATCAGCACTTTGCTTTGCAATTATATCATTTGCCATTGCAACTTTAAACTCCTTTAAATTTGGAAATTCCGTACCATCATATTTGGTATAGTCAACTTCCTTTCCGGTTTTCTCTAGCCTTTTTAAAGTTACAGCACTGATTTTACCATCTGTTATAACTATATTTGCCTCTTCTTGTCCTTTATCCCATGCATCACCTTTTTCATCATAAGTCCCATCTTTATATGCTGAAGCTGATGTGGTTGCCATTGAAGGGGATGCAGTCGCTGTTGACGGCAATAGTTCTATCGATGTAGGTGTTACTGTTGATGTTCCAGGTTCACCAGTCGTTGTGCAAGCTACTAGGCTTAACGTTAATGCTATAATTAGTATAACTGCAGATATTTTTTTCATTGCGATTTTTTCCTCCTTATGGTTTTATAATGATTGTAACAACGTTATGACTGTCTCTTAATTATTGAGTCAAATTACTTCTATTTTCACCATTTTGACGATCATATTTACAATTGTTTTTATTGTTGCTTTTATTATTAGTTAAAACTCTAAACATATACAATTTATTCAAAAAAATGGCTCGTTTCACCTTTTAAAATGAAACGAGCCATTTTTTTATAATATACCTTCTTATTTGCACTTGAATCCCATCAATGAATAAAACAAAATTTTAAAATAGCTGACTTCAATTGTTATTCAATCCCTAATTCAAGCTAATTACTATCGCCTGTACTTTCCCGCCATT
Source organism: Ruminiclostridium sp. (assembly GCA_036507975.1). GTDB lineage: Bacteria > Bacillota > Clostridia > Acetivibrionales > DSM-1351 > Ruminiclostridium. The sequence continues at coordinate 1,420 of DATCID010000047.1, read as the reverse complement.
GTTTAATGGTCTGCTGCAATACAGCTTTATACTTCCGTAATTTGCACTTGATCCTATGGCAATATCGGCTACTTTCTTAGCAGTTAAATTACCAGAGTAATCCTTGATATAAACCGTCATGTCTGGACTATACATATATACCCAATCATTCATTTTAACGCGCTTACTGTCAATCGCTTGAACAAACCATCCCAGACCATCTGGATTTTTAATTTGATTGAATGTACTTATAGTATTATTATACATTTTCATACTGAATACTGAGCCCACAACAGCCCCTGGAATTTCGGTCTTTGATGTATATGTGTACTGATTGCTGCCAGATATCAAGCTGTATGCGTATTCTGTGACCCTCTTCCCATCTGGAATCACAATCTTTTGCACTACACAGTTTTTATTCTGCTCATCCAAAACATCACTTACTAACAAAACATTTACATCACCAAAGTCTCCTGTTGTGCCCATAAACTGAACCTTGCCTGCGGTCAACGTGCCATCTGGTATGTCCGTCCATTTCACTAAACTAACAGAGGAGTCGGTGTAATTAAATATTTTTATATTGTCTGAAGCATAGCTTTGGCCTACTTTTTTCTCATATCTGTCTATTTGGACATCAGATGCTGTTATATAGCTGAGATTTAGCAGCGCCACTGTATCGTCATTTACAAGCGAATACTTCACTAGCCTGCGTCTATACTGGTTTGGATCCTCTGCTGTTTTGTAAGTCTTTGTAGTTCCATCTACATGCATAAGATCAACTGTATAGTACACTTTTCCGTAATCTACAGCTTCCTTGGATACTTCTGTTGAGGTGTTAACAACAAATGCGTAATCTTTGTTGTTATCGTCCTCTGCATAGTATGCGTCTACAACTTTACCATCATAGCCTAACACCACAGAAGCATTGTCTCCAACCTCAAAGGATCCATTTGAGGAATTGAACTTAGTTATTTTTGCGTATTTACCCAAATCATAATTGACATCATTTATCTGGATTTTATTAGGTGAATACTTACTTGGGAGAATACTTGTAATCTGTCCGTCTATCTTATTATCAACCACGAGGTAATACATTAAAACATTTAGCTTGTTATATACCTCATATACAACATCCTTATCCTTAATGTCAGTTAAAAAAATAGTTTCTCCTACAACCTTTGTAGAAGGGGTTACAGCATTATTAGTTGTGTCTCTCAAAATTGGTATAGTTGGAGCAAAGGTAATGCTTCCAAGTTTTCTGGTGGTCGGATTAAAGTCAAAAGCAACCTCAGGCTCACCATATACCCAGTTTGTTTGGTCATCAAGTAGACCTACAGAAACACTTAGTGTCACATCTGCATTAGTCGAAATAGCTTTCTTTATATTTGTATTGAGCATTCTGTTAATCATAATAACAGCTGTGCTAGTAGGTACCGCATCA
>DATCID010000046.1:0-6316 GCA_036507975.1 Ruminiclostridium sp. | reverse complement strand
GCAAAATAAATAGGAAAGTAGTAGTCTTCCAAGTAATAGGTATTTCAAAGCCCACAAATGAGCGTACTATAATCGAAATCAAACATAAATATATGATAATTTTATCAGAAATACATCTATTAAAGGAGCCAGTTTTTGGAGTGGTATCGTAATTATAATGTAAGTAATTTCCCCTTTCTGAACGGCATAAAACATATATTGCAAGCGAACACGCTAATAGCATTATTTCAGGTAACCAAAATGGCAATAGTGACTTCCCTGCCAACGTTCCAAGTGCAACCCCAATAGCCCCAGATGACACAAAAATACCGCCTCTAGCCATTTTGCCATCTGCATATACCAGAGAGTTTATTCCACCTCCTATATGGAAACTTGCGTTACCAAATGCACAGAATACGAGTGCCATCCATGGAGTCAAATTCAAAGAAGAGAATGCAAGTAATAACCCAAGTAGTACAATAAAGCAGCCTATAATTGCAACTTTTGAGTGCTGTATAGAATGTTTATCTACAAAATATCCAATGAACATTTGAATTCCAAAAGCAATAATGTTATAGATCAAAAATCCTAACGATATGGTAATTAAATCTTTCACAGTGTTTGAAAACATACCCATTAAAACATAAAAACATGAAAAATCAACTACCATATGAGATGTTGTATAAACAGTAAGTGATATTTTATTATTCATTAAAAACCTCACAAATAAGTAATCCCAACCATTTTATTCAATGTCTACTTCCGCAAAAACCCTCGTTTCTATAGTATTAGCGTCGCTATTACCTTATGCTAATATTACCCTATGTAATATTAGCATAGATAATAGGCTAAGTATAGAATTAGCGTCAATTAGAACCTGTTTTCAACATAGTATCGTTTATTATTACTTTATATTTTTTGATTCATTAATCTCTTGTAACTCTCATTGTTTGGAGTGTTTACTTCTGATAATGCAATTACTTAAAACTTTATGTAACCTTGTATATTCAACTATCATATTCTGTAAGTAGAAGTATATTTTTCAATAATATTGAAAGGAGAAAGACTATGAATGAAATGAATATTCCGTATGGAAGACCATATAAGGATATGAGTGAAATGGATAATGAGTATGTTGACCCATATATGGATATGCTTGAAGCAAAGCAAATACCTTGCCCCAAAATGGTTCTAGCAATGGCATATGTTCTAGACCAGACCTGGGAAACACCTTATGAAATTAGTAAAGGACTAGAAAGGGGCACTATTTTCCAAGGTCTTGACAAGCCATTCTTGGGAGGGGGTCCTAGACTATGAATATGAGTATGATGAGTGAACGAGAAATGCTTATGTGGAAAATGCAAGCAAGCGATTTTGCGATGGAAGAAGTTGGTTTGTTTTTGGATGTTCATCCAAATGACCCAACAGCACTATCATATTTTAAGCAATATCGTGAAATGAAAAAACAAGCAGAATCAGATTTCACAAGGAAATATGGTCCAGTTACCATTGATAATTATGATAATAATCTCCCTACATGGGGATGGATTGAGAATCCATGGCCATGGGAAAACGGAAATGAGGTGTAAAATATGTGGGTTTATGAAAAAAAGCTCCAATATCCAGTAAAAATATCAAGACCAAATGCAGCTTTAGCTAAAGTAGTAATGACCCAATTCGGCGGGCCCGATGGTGAGCTTGGCGCTGCAAATAGGTATTTTAGTCAGCGTTATACAATGCCTTATAAAGAAATTAAAGGTATTTTAACAGATATAGGCACGGAAGAATTAGGGCATATCGAAATGGTTTGCGCTATAGTATATCAACTTACAAGAAATCTCACTATTGAAGAGATTAAAAAGAGCGGCTATGATACCTACTTTGTCGATCATACTACTGCACTTTATCCTGTAGCTGCTTCTGGCACACCATTTTCAGCTGGCGGCTTCCAATCCAAAGGTGACGTGTTTGCAGATTTGACAGAGGATCTTGCTGCTGAGCAAAAAGCCAGAGCAACCTATGACAATATCCTTAGACTTACTGATGACCCAGATGTATTAGACCCAATCAGGTTTCTTCGCCAAAGAGAAGTAGTTCACTTCCAGAGATTTGGTGAAGCAATGAGAGTGGCACAAGACAATATGGACTCAAAAAACTTCTATGCTTATAATCCTCAGTTTGATAAGATGAATTTGAAATAGGATAGTTCATATGATGTGATATTTTAAAAGCAAAGGCTCCTGTTTCGCAATTAGCGATGGGAGCCTTTATTGTTCCAGCACAATTTTTTTGTTCTTATTCATCTTCAACCAACCGAGCTACCTCATTACCACATTTTTTACATTTCCCTTCTAGCAAAACACCAAATTTATTAACATTGATAGAATATTCAACAATAGTAGTTACACCACAGCCAGGGCAAAAAACGTTGTTTACAAGAAGCTCTTTTATATTTTTAGGTATCTTGCCCCATTTTTGAATAGCTTTAAAATTTATAACTGACATTTTCAGACCTCCATTTTCATCTTCTATCACTAATATTTAGAGTAGCTTGAACTGCACCCATAACATCTCCCCATGAGATATCATCTGCATAGTCATATTTTTTTTGATACCTTATCCATAAATCTTGCATAATACTGCTTGTTATAATTTCAGAGACAATAAGACCCTTATTATCTAACAAAGGATCAGTCCCACGATTTATAGCTGTTCTATTCAATGCTTCGTCTAATAGCTTCTGATTAATATTGTCAGCTTGTAGCTTTGTCAAAATATAAACATCATAGAAATCTCTCATTCTAGTATTAGTCGTACCTCGCGAAATTATAGTTTCCAACTTTTCAGCAAGCACTGTTTCAAGATTATATGCCATTACCTCAATAGTTCTATTCTCAAGCATTAAATTAAATTTATATACGATCTCACGAGGAGTTATCGTATCACCTGTAGTAATGTCGATTTTTAGGGTTTGTTTTATTCCATCAAAAATTGTATTGAGACTTACTCTAAATCCTGTATAGTCTGCTTCATCCCGAATGTCATCTATACTATTTATTGTAAAGTCAACATTGTCATTGACATTGACAGCTAGTATCTCATCAAACATTATTTTAATGTTCTCTTTTGAAACAGGAACACCCTTAATTGTTGCATCCATATCCATGGTTGAACGAGTATCTATTCCCACCATTGCAGCAATAAGCATACCTCCTTTAAGAATAAAATTGTGCTTATATTGGGATATTGATATACGTTCAAGCAACCTTTCGAGCATATAGTTGCGTAATAATATTTGTGCATTCACTTTTTTATCTTTTGAAATATTGCGAATAAGAGCTTTCAACTGCGTAGCTGAGTTCATAGTAGTACCTCCATATAGGTTCTTAATAGCTTTGCTACTCTAAAGTTTTCTGCATACCTCATAAGTTGTGGCAGATTTCTATCTTTTCGTTTAGCGTACCTTTTAATTGCATCGGTTACAATTGCAATATCCATTTGGTTACGACTTCTTAAAATATCACAAATAGTCCGCTCCATATCATAGCATTTAACTTCTCTACCAAACATTGTACTGCCGGTGGTTAACCCTAAATCATAAAGCTCTTTTTTAATGGAAAATACCTTTACACCAATTGATTGAATGTTTTGAGAGTTATATCCTGCTGGAACAGTAACGGAATACTGAAGCGGGTCTCTGTCCGTAAGATCATGTAAAAACAAAGCAGTATCGTGTGAAAAAACTACAGAAGCATATTTAGCCTGCAATCGAAACATTTCATCATCAAAACTATCCTTTGTAATATAAACTCCTCGTTCCAATCGTTCTAATACACTTTTTTTAATAAGTTCGGAGAGATATGTTCTTGGAATCCCTGCTTCTGTAACATTTTTTGTTAAGATAATTCCATTATGCTTATCAATTAAAGCATTGAGCTTTTCAATATATTTCATCATATCATCCTTCTTTACAAGTATGCTATTATTGTAATCTATAATCACGTATTTGTAAACACACACAGATTGAAATATATCGGAAAGTCTGCCTAAACAAAAGAAATATTGAGTAAAATTTGTTAATATGGAATGTCACTAATGCTAAGTGGCTCAAAATCAGTTTTCTTTATAAATCCATGTTTTCCACCTGCTGCAATTATATAGAAATATTCACCTTTGGGTTATTCTGTTTTTGACGGACACACCTTCGTGATTGTACGATATAATCATGTAGTGGAGAAAATGGAAATCAGTGTTCTTTACCACTATTTTTACAGGCTGCCGGGGTGGCACCGTAATCTCTAGATCTAACTTCTCTAATAATTTTTGCAGCTACACTCTGTGAGATGAATTCAGTGTTTCTTCTCATTTTTTTCAATCTACTTTCACTTATGTGATATAATTCTATTAAACAAAAAAGAACACCCACATCGAATGTTCCCTGAAAGCCAGTATTTACAGTACTTCTAAGCATATTTTGCATTTATATCAAGAGGCGCTTTACCGATACCGATGTAGGCACGTAGGAATTAGGGCATATCGAAATGGTTTGCGCTATAGTATATCAGCTCACAAGGAATCTCACTATTGAAGAGATTAAACAGAGCGGCTTTGACACCTACTTTGTGGATCATACCACTGCACTGTATTCTGTATCCGCTTATGGCGTGCCATTTTCAGCTGGCGGCTTCCAATCAAAAGGTGATGTTTTTGCTGATTTGACAGAGGATCTTGCTGCTGAGCAAAAAGCAAGAGCAACCTATGACAATATCATTAGGCTAGCTGACAACCCAGATGTATTAGACCCAATTAGATTTCTTCGCCAAAGAGAAGTAGTACACTTCCAGAGATTTGGTGAAGCAATGAGAGTGGCTCAAGATAATATGGACTCAAAAAACTTTTATGCTTATAATCCTCAGTTTGATAAGATGAATTTGAAATAGGATAGTTCATATGATTCGATATTTTAAAAGCAAAGGCTCTTGTTTCGTTAAGCATGGAGCCTTTATCTTTTAACTACCTATATTGAACGCGTACTTTCATGTCCCTATTACGTTATATAAACCTTTCAGTGGGTACAGCAATTCCGACTTAAACTAATACTTTACGTTGATCAATTTGTGTATTCTCCTTTCGTTTTTTGAGAATAAAAAAACTACTTTGGGTATAGTAGTTTTTAGTAGAAATATTTAGTTTAGAAATTGTTAATATTGTAAATTAATTCTTTCTCTTTTACTATCATGCCAAATAGTGTTTCTACTTTTTTTGAAATCTATGATATTAACGTTTAAACAAAAAAATCAACAATAGTTTTATAAATCTTATTTTATCTGCCGTTCACCTTCAGAAAAAAATACGTTATTTAACAATCTTTATGTATAATAAAAAGGAAGGTAATAATAAAGTTAGTTCATAATATAACTTATTATTTAATGCTAGAGAACTGGTTGCTTTTAAACTTTTTTCTAATTAAGTAACATGAACATAAAATCGAATAAAGTAAAAATAAACTTAACATAATTACTGCAAATTGCAAAAAATCCGAGTTAAAATTAAAGTAACTATAATTAAATACTATTTCTAACCCAAAACAAAAAGTAAATATAACCAAAGCAGTACTAATAAGGTAAAGTAGGCCCTTAACTTTGTTTTTCATATTCATACCAAATAAAGCAAATGCTATTAAATGTATAAATATAATAAATAATGAAAAGGATACACTGGAAATATAACTATAATGGTACAATATAGAATTCAAGGTTGAATCCATCAGTACAAATATTTTATGCGCTTTATCTGAATATATTATAAACAGGTAATACATTATAAAAGATACTAAGCTTAAAACAGTAATTATTACCTTATAGAATCTTGTATTCATTTTATCACCTTTTCTCACCATATACGTAAGCGGTAAATATCTTGTTACCTTGACAGTTATTCACCGCTTTTCTTAATATAACAATTCTCAGGAAGTTGCCCCCATGGGAAAAGAGATTCAAACACATCAAGGTTGTTTTTAAAATCCACATTAGGCATTCTCTCAAACAGATAGCTCAAATAATTCATGGGATTTAAACCATTTTCCTTAGCAGTCTCAATAATGCTATAGGCTATTGCACTGGCTTTTGCTCCTTTTACTGTGTCGGAGAACATGAAGTTTTTTCGACCGATTACAAAAAGTTTGATACTACGTTCAGCTCTATTATTACAAATTTCACACCGGCCATCCTGTAGGTAATTTACAAGGTACTTCCACTGACCCAAGGTATAATTGACAGCCTTTCCTAATGCACTTTGAGGCACTGCCCCAAATGATTTCAGCCAAGCATAAAATTCA
>DATCID010000045.1:0-3805 GCA_036507975.1 Ruminiclostridium sp. | reverse complement strand
TTCTAAAACAACTTTTGCCTTGAATTCTGGACTAAATGTTCTCTTTCTCATTGATAGTCAACCTCTTTTCTTATGATTTTATTATATCAGGTTCATTATCTTTTCGAAAATTCTTGTTGAGTTTTCTTAGACCATTATATTATATGCAGCTTCGTTGTAAGTACTGATACCATCTGAAAGGTCTTTTTTTAACTCATTTGATTTACTCCAAGGCTCCTTTATCCAGTTTCTTTCAGAGAATTTTGTTTCAGTTGCTACATTTATCATCCACATATTAGAAAACGGATTCCCATTTACATCAAAACCAAGGTATTTCCACTCCCCACGATTCGTTTTGCAAGTATCACCATGAGTATCAGGATTTTGTTCTTTTCCCTTGCAGGCTACTCCTTCTGGTTTTAAAAAATATCCTCCGTCATAATATGTTTTAGGCTGTAAGTCATTTAGATTTTCGTGTATTTGATAACCGCATTTGAAATAATTTTTATCTTTTAGACTTGCATAATTACCATAAACAACAAGATTCTTTTGAGATAATAATCTGTAGTTCAGATAATATCCGTTTACTTTTAGTGGTATAACACTCCCAGACGGTAACGTAGCAAGCTGAAAGTTATCTTTGAACTTGTTATATGTACTCTGGTCAAAAAATTCTCTTCCTCCATTTTCATACTTTAAAGAAGTATAGCTGGTTGCTGCATTTATTATGTTAGACCCCGGATAACCGGTAACTAAAAATGCTGCGCATAAAATCATGCACAGCATTTTTCTTAATTTATTATTCAATTTAATCACCTTCCATTATTTTATTTAAGCATTGTGTCCTTGGTTATAAAGTCCTTTGCCCATACTTGCATTTTAAAGTTTGTTCCGCCCTGTCCAAGTCCACCATAAATGTATATTTGTCTGCCATTTAAAATATATACTCCTTCTTTCCATGCTTCATTATTAAGAGCAGATCCGAGGTACTGGTCATGTATTTTCTTAGCCTGTTCATAATCCTTGCCAAACCAAACCTTCAGTAGTTCATAGCTGTAGTTTTTTAAATCCTTATTATATTTATCAACTTCATAACTTGATATTTGATATAGACATCCTTTTCCCGAATCATAAAGGCTTCCTTCCTGACCTTTTGGAATTTGTGTTCTCTGAGTAGCCATACCTATTGTATTTAAAGGCAATGTAAATCCATAAAAGTTATTATTCATGTATTTTTTAAAATGGTCGTCGTCATTAAAATATGCCAAAGAAAAGGCTTTAACTTTCTCACTAAAAAGAAAATCGACCTTTCCACCGGTGATGAGCTTCTGATTGTTAAACATAGCCTGGGCTGTATCCCATATCTCCATCATAGGAAACAAACCTTTATACAATGTGTATTCCTTATTCTCATAAAAGCCTTCAGCTTCATTATCATATTCACCATTATTAGCTACTGAATTTTTCCATGTAAAGCTTTCATCTTTGGTTGGAATATTTTCAACTCTCATTGACTTATCTATAAGCTTCACTATTATAACCGATGCTTCGGCTCTAGTAAGGTTATCTTTTGGAATAAATTTGTTGCCACTGCCAGTCAAAAGTCCCATACGGTAGCAGTCTATTACGTCCTGTAGGTATTTACTTGTTATAGTTGTATAGTCAATCATTTTTAGCTTTTGGAATCCGACATATACATTATCAAGCAATCCCTTATCTCCCTTGCAAGGATATGGATCATTGCCCTTTACAAAGTCATCCATAGGTATCGCTTCATATGTGCCAATTACCCTTCTTGCCAGACTAGCTGCAAGCTCTCTTGTAATTGGTTTTGTATAATCTGCAATCTCACCTTTTTTGAGTATCCCTTCCTTGAGTGCTATATCAACAAAAGGTTGATAGTATGGCGTACCTTTTGGTACTTCAGGTCGAAAGCCTATTGCTCTGATTAGCATTAGCATGTATTGTCCACCTAATAGAGTGTCATTAGGCCCAAACTTACTATTGCCATAGCCTGATATTATTTCAAGAGCTGATATTTTAGATATATAGTTTTTGCCCCAATGGTTAGTACTGTCAAGGTACTTTGTGAGCTCTGTATCTAGGTCTGTCTGTATTAAGCTATTGTATTTGTCCATTAGTGGCTGCATGCGCAGGGCAGTTGTTGTGTCCGTTGAAGTTGCTGCTATTTGAGCTGTTGTCGTTTCAGATGATATTGGATTTGAAGTTTCAGCAAGAACTGGAACTGATATTGTTATGATAAAAGTAATAACTAAAGTTAATGATAATATCTTTCTTATATAGTTTTTCAAGTTGGTCTCCTTTACACTGGTAAAAAATATTAATCAATTGTTTAATGTGTATTTTAGGCTTTAATTTCAAAGTGTATTGCTCATGAAATATATTTGTTCTACAAGAATATTGTACCATAAATAAGCCTTGCAATCAAGCATCTTAAGGTATTACAGAGATTATTTGTATTTTATTTCGGTATCCCCAGAGTCGGTTATTTCTATCTTTACCAACCTACTACTTCATGTGCAGCGCTTCGTATATTTGCTGTATTATCAACTGTTCCATCAATAGTGTACCTGGCTTTTCCAGCATTCACTGTTACAATAACCGAAGGTCTTTGAACTACAAATCTATATCCTGTTTCTGGATCTATGAACGTCTGCGGATATGATGTATTTAAATCATCAAAGAAATAGGCAGCGTATGTAATTCTGTCCTGCCAATAGCTTCCTTCCACTGGATTAAGGCTTTCATCTGTTTTAAGCATTGATTTTAGCATTGCATTTATTGCTTTATGTCCTTCTACTTGATTAAATACTATTCTTCCTTCCTTTTCATCTTGTGGATTTGTGAATAAGGTTGCTGCTACAGAGGATTCTTCTGCTGCTGTTCTCAGTTGAATATAATGCATGTGATGTAAGTTATAGTCATGGCAAAATAGCCATATAAATAGCCCCAAGAAAAAGGCTGCTACACCAAATAAAAATGCTTTCATGTAGGCAATACCTCACTAAGTACAAAACCTGCTCTTTTTGCTGTTACTTGGTTATCACTATCTGAAATTCCCCAGTACGCAGGAACTGCAACTATTTTTCTTATTGGAATCCGTATATCGTAGTTTATTGCTTCTCTCTCATCAAACACTGCTGTCCTATATTTCATGGTTGTTGTTACGTTAATATATATATCACTATCTGTTAAGTCTGGAAAATCGCTTTCTAAGTCCTGTTTTAATTTATCAATGGTTGCTTGTTTGAAATATCCGTCAAGTCTTGCTGTTTGTGTAGCAATATATACTACGTCTGAAAATCTTTGCATTCGCCTTTCGTTTGATATTTCAAGTACAGATTGTAGTGGAAATACTATTAACAATACAACTATGGCTAAGCCTGCTAAAAAGTTCTTCATTTCATTTTTCACGCTCCATTTTACTTAAAAATCAGGAGTATGTATTTAAATTTACATACTCCTGATAATGTATTTTTTTATTATGGGATTACTTCCTCGTTCATCTGCCTAACTATGCTTTTCATTACATTACCTGTTTCCGACTTTAGTGAGATAGTGTTTGCAGGCCCACCTAAAATGAGTACAAACAGCAATGCTCCCAGTAATACCCCCGCCATTGTAGCAAAAAACTCTTTCATACTAACCCCTTGTCTATGGTGTGACTTTTACCTTGCTAGTCATTTCAGTTGTAACACCATCAAAAATAGTTTTTGATTTTCCAGCCAAACTAGAACTGTCACTTCCACCTGAACCCCAAATCAAAACAAAAAATAAAACTCCTAATAGAAGCCCTGCTAATAAT
>DATCID010000044.1:0-27940 GCA_036507975.1 Ruminiclostridium sp. | reverse complement strand
AACTAAATAATAATTTTCCAGCTTCAACTTCTATAAATGTTTATTTTTTGCAAAAGTAATCATTAATACACAATTAGTATTATCAGTTACTTTATAATTATCACTAGTTTTATTTCCTATAATCCAAATTATCTCCTTATTTATTGCAATTAATGGAATCTCATCTCTCTCGTATCTAGGAATTTTATTGTCAATAAAATACTCCTTCAGCTTCTTTGTCCCATTTGAATTTAATGGCTTGAAGGTATCTCCATCTCGTCTATTTCTTATCACAAGTTCTACAGCTTTTTTCATTTCCAGTTTTCTAAAATCTATAAATTTAGTATGCACATATTTATTATTATTAATAAACTCAAAACAACTTGCATTTGTTTCAAAATTCATTATTTGTATTGCTATAGTGGCAGCTATACTACTTATATGGGTGTTCCCCGGAATTTCCAGCTTTTGCTCGAAGCTCTGTTTTTCTTGTGCTGCCTGTCTTCTAATAATTAATGAGCCATATGATTTCATAGCCATCATCCCAAGCGGAATATCCACCCTCGCACCTGTCCGTCCATTTTCAATCAGCCACAATAGTTTATCGATATGAACATATTCTATACCATTTTTGCTACCACAAGCACTGAAAATAGCCATTCTCAGCACCCTCCCCCTCATAGCCATATGCATTTTTTTAAATTCTGCCAAATCCAGCTCAATATAAAAATCCTTTTTGGATAAGATGCATTTTTGATAGTATAATTCAGCATTATATCGCAAAAAATCCTCATCTGTCACTACAATTTTTGATAATCGCAATAAATTTTCTGTAATATTTGATCCCACTGCAGAATTAATTTCAGGAATCACATTAAGTCTAATTCTATTTCTCAAGTAGTCTGTATGCAGATTTGAACTGTCAATAATAGCATCTAGGCCTTTCTCATTAACATAGCTCTCAATTTGCGACCTATCTGCATCCAGTAACGGTCTTATAATGTTGTCTCTTTTGTATTCCATTCCCTTAAGACCTTCTAACCCTGTGCCCCTGAAAATTCTCATGAGTATAGTTTCTGCCTGGTCATTTCTTGAATGTGCAACTGCAATTTTGGTTGCAGATTTTTCCTGTGCAATCCGATTAAATATTTCGTACCTTGCATTTCTTCCTGCTTCCTCTAAGGAAATTTTATCATGCAGCGCCTTCTTGGCGACATCTATTTTTTCCACCTGCAAATTTATACCCAGCAAAGAGCAGAAGCTCTTTACGAAGTTTTCGTCGCGAAGCGCTTCCTCACCTCTAAGCATATGATTAACATGTACAGGATAAAGTTTTATATTTAATTCAGAAGAAATAGAATGCAAAATATGGAGCAAGCATACTGAGTCATATCCACCTGATATTCCTACAACAATGCCATCTCCATAATTAATGAGCTCATTTCTTTTAATTGTATCTAAAACCTGTTGCTTAAACATGAACATTTCCTCTTAGAAGCAACTAGATAATAACTCCCCATTTATGAAAGGGTCTTATTATTTAGGTGCTCCTCTATTTACTGTCTAAATTTCTCCAAATTTGCAAACTTAGTATATTGACCAAGCCATACCAGCTCTACTGTTCCAGTAGAACCATTTCTATGCTTTGCAATTATCAGCTCAGCTATGTTTTTCTTATCGGTTTCAGGGTTATAATAATCATCCCTATACAAAAACATTACGATATCTGCATCCTGCTCGATTGCCCCCGATTCTCTGAGGTCACTCAGTATTGGTCTGTGGTCGGTTCTAGTCTCAGGCGCACGGCTCAGCTGTGACAATGTGATAACAGGAACATTTATTTCCTTCGCCAACATTTTGAGTGAACGTGATATTTCAGATATTTCCTGCTGTCTATTCTCGCTCTTGGATTTACTGCCCTGCATAAGCTGCAAGTAATCTATTATTACTAGTCCTAAATTGTGTTCTAGCTTAAGTCTTCTACACTTCGCTCTTATTTCAGTTATTGTTACACCTGGTGTATCATCAATAAAGATTGGTGCTTCAGACAAAGGCCCTAAAGCCTTAGCTACCTTTTGCCAATCGTTATCCTCCAGCTGTCCTGTTTTCATTCTCGAGCCATCAACCATCGCTTCACTAGAGAGCATTCTGTTTACTAACTGCTCTTTTGACATTTCCAGACTAAATACAGCCACTGGAACCTTACTATGTACTGCTACATTCTGTGCCAAATTTAATGCAAGGGCTGTCTTTCCCATAGCGGGACGGGCAGCAATTAAAATCAAATCAGTATTATGTAACCCTGCAGTCTTAAAATCAAGATCGACAAAACCCGTCGATATTCCAGTAATGGTTCCTTTATTATTATATAGTTCCTCCAGCTTGTTGAAGGTATCTACAAGGACATCCTTTATTGGTATGAAACCCTGAGAACTTCTCTTTTGGAGAATATCAAATATGCCCTGCTCGGCTCTATCAATAATATATGATACCTCTTCCGATGCATCAAATCCCAAGTCCACTATGTCGGAAGATGCTCTTATCAGCTTCCTTAGAAGTGATTTTTCTTCCACGATCTTGGAATAGTTCCTTACATTTGCCGTTGTAGGCACTGCTGTTGCAATATTTGACAAATACTCCAGCCCACCAATCAGTTCAAGCTTTCCATGCAGCTTTAGGCGTTCTGATACCGTTATTAAATCAATAGGTTGAGATCTATCAAAGAGCTCTATAACAACTTCATATATTTCTCTGTGGTCAGGTCTATAAAAATCCTCTGGCTTCAAAATTTCCATTACTATAGAAATTGCTTCCTTATCAACGAGCATTGATCCAAGCACAGATTGTTCTGCCTCTATGCTTTGAGGCGGAATTCTGCCAAGAGCGCCTATATCCATTGCATTTTCCACCGTTTCCATTATTTTTTTCATTTTATTGTCTTTTGAACATCACATTAGCTATTTAAGACTCTCAATCTTAACTGTAAACTTTGAGCTAATCTCTGGGTAAATCTTAACCTCTACCTCAAAAGTTCCAACTAACTTGAGTGCTTCAGGCATTACAAGCTTCTTTTTATCAATCTCAAGCTTCTGCTGAGTCTTCATTGCTTCTACAACGTCCTTACTTGTGATAGAACCAAAAAGCTTACCATTATCGCCTGCTTTTACCTTTATTGTTATAGTAATATCCTTTATTTTTTTTGCTAATTCTTTAGCCTTAGTTATTTCTCGGTCTTTCTTCTGAGTTTCAGCCTCTTTTTTAGTCTTCATTATATTTACGTTTGAAGCGCTTGCTTCAACAGCAAGGCCCTTTGGAAATAAAAAGTTCCTAGCATATCCATCACTGACTTCTAACATTTGCTCTATCTTACCCAATCCTTTTACATCCTGCTTCAATATAACCTTCATACGTTAACCTCCTATTAAACTTTCAACTCTGAATAAGAAATAATATAAACAGAGTTTTTGCTATTCTTTACTTAAGCTGTCAATATACTCGTATATCGCATTCTTGAGCCTTTCCTTTGCCTCTTGAATTGATACATTTTCTATCTGTGCGCCTGCAACAGTCATGTGTCCACCGCCGCCAAGCTTTTCTAGAATCATCTGCACATTTATTTCACCGAGAGACCTTCCACTTATGACAACCTCACTTTCATGATAGCTAAGTACAAAGGCTGCAATAAGTCCCGATAGACTCAATAACTGATCTGCCGCTTGTGCAGCTATGAGCTGAGCATTCTTAATGTTCAAAGGACATGTGGATATTGCAATATTATCATACACTACTTCTGCATCTTTTACTATATTTGAAATAGTGATATAGGTTTTTAAATCGCTCTGAAAAAGCTGCTTAACAGATACTGTATCCACGCCCTGCCTTCTCAAATATGAAGCTGCTTCAAAGGTTCTAACACCTGTCTTTAAAATAAAGTTTTTGGTGTCTACAACAATTCCAGCATATAATGCTTCTGTTTCAATACTTGTAAGCCTAATTTTTTCCTCCAAATATTGCAAAAGCTCTGTTACAAGTTCACAGGTTGATGACGCGTATGTCTCATGATAGGACAAAACTGCATCCATAATGTAGTCAGCACCTCTTCTATGATGATCTATTATAACTATTTGGTCTGTCATTTTTAGCAGCTCAGGTGTTTCTGTAAAGCTAGGCCTGTGGGTGTCGACAACTATAAGAAGTGTCTTTTTTGTAATAAGATCAAGGGCCTCATTTCTGCCAACAAACACGTTGCTGTACTCTGATTCCTTTGCAAGCTTATTTAATATAGAATCGATATTTGCATTTGAATGATTCAATACAATATTGACTCTCTTATCTCTGCTTTTTACAATTCTATATATACCCAGCGCAGCACCTAAGCAGTCAATGTCAGCATTCTCATGCCCCATAATCAGAACTGATGGAGCCTGGTCTATAAGTCCTCTTAATGCATATGCAATTACTCTTGCCTTTACCCTTGTACGTTTTTCGAGCTCCCTAGTACGGCCTCCAAAAAATTTAAAATTGTCTCTATCCTTTATAACAACGTGATCCCCGCCTCTGCCCAACGCAATGTCTATACTTGCGTATGCATTTTGCATATTTTCCACAAAAGTTGGCGAGTTTATGCCTATACCTATGCTGAGAGTAACTGGGATTTTGTTGCCAATATTTATTTCCTTTACGGTTTCAAGTATCTCGAACTTCTTCTCTTCCAATTCTTTTAAATATTTATATGCAAATATAGCTAGGAATTTATCTCTTTCAAATTTCTTCAAAACACCGCCAGTGTGGCTTAACCAGCTTGTAACCATCTTTTCAATTTCTGCTAGCATCTGTGGTCTTTTGGAGTCCTCCAAGCTCTGCATTAAATCGTCGTAATTGTCTATGACAATTACACTTACTGTATTTTTGTTGTCCTCAAATTTTTGTCGTTCATTTATTAAATCTGTATTATCAACAAAGTAGAGCATAACAATAACACTCTCTTCGTTCTTGTTATCATCAATTTTCACCAAATTACCCAATACAGAGTAGTAGTGATTATTTATCGTAACATCTTTTGAAATAGTAACACTATCCCCTTCAGTCATCTGAGGCGTTATCTCAACAATAAGTGCTGAGATAGTTTTTTGAAGTAAATTATCATCATCAAAAATCCCCTTAAAGGATGAATTGTACCATATGGTAGTGCCATCTAGCTCTGCTAAAACCAATGGCATTGGAAAATTGAGCAAGGTGTCCTTAGTTGCACAGTCAATATTGAAGGTTAGTGTCTCTATGTATTTTGTTATTTCTTTATTTCTGATATGAGTTGATTTATAGTTATAAATAACTAGGAAAATAAACAAAACATATCCAGGAATAGACACCAATGGATTCAGTATTGTAATTATCACAATCAAAAATAAGATTACCCAAAGATAAAATCCCGCCTTTGGAATAAAAATACGTGATAGTCTTTTTCTATCCATTTAAAATCTCCCTAGTTTAAGCCCCTTGTTTCCTATCTCGTGACCCATTAAGATGCTTTGAAAGCTCGGATAAATCTCCATAATACTTCTCAACATCATGGTTTTCAACAAGGCCAAGCCTAATCTTATTATCAATTTTTGTTTCAATTGCTCTATAATTAATGCCAAATCTTTTTCCAAGAAGATAGCATATTAAAATAATATTTGCTAATGTGTCTGTTAAAGTCTCAGACACTTCCTCCTGAACTCCATTTACTAATGACTTAAATAAATTCGCAACATCAGTCAGTAGTTCACTTTTCAGCCACTCGATAATTTTAATATTCTTTGTAATATCAAGCTGCTTATCAAACAAAGCCATAGTTTCACCCCACATAGGTAATTTACCAATTTTGTAATGTAAATTATACCACTTGTGGACTTAAATGACCTCATTTCCCAGCATTTCGTTATATAACTGCCTATATTTTACCTTTAAAAACATCTAAGGAATCACTAAAATATAGGATATGACCCCATAAATCTATAAAAAGATGTTTTCCTCTGTATCATAGTGAGTGCATCCAAAACATCTTGATCCTCAATATGCCCATCTATATCTATAAAGAATATATACTGTCCAAGCACATTTTTTGCTGGTCTAGACTCTATTTTTGTCATATTTATGTCCCACAAGCTAAAGATATCCAATATTTTATAAAGGCTACCGGGCTTATTATCAGTAGAAAAGACTATTGATGTCTTATCACTTCCCGTTCTCATCTTCAAGGCCTTTGATATTATAACAAATCGAGTACGATTGTTCTGCGCATCCTGAACATTACTTGCCAATATTTCAAGTCCATGTATTTTTGCGGCTATATTAGATGTAATGGCGGCATATGTTCCATCTCCCGCTGCTACCCTCTGCGCTGCTTTTGAGGTGCTGTTCTCCTCCACCTGAATGGCGGTTTGGAAATCCCTGTTCAGGTAATTTCTACACTGTCCCAGTGGCTGCGGGTGTGAAATTATCACTGTTATATCTTTAGCCGCGGTGCCCTTCTTGACCACAAGATTCAGGTTTATAGGTATTATTAGCTCATCAACTATATATAACTCGCCCTCTTTAGCCAAGACATCTAAGGTCACGTTTATTGCGCCCTCTAAGGAATTTTCTATTGGCACAATAGCCTCGTCTATATTACCATTTTTCACTGCAACGAGAACATCCTGTATAGATGAAAATTCCCCTAACATATATGGTCTATCTACTATATATGCCAGAGCTGCCTCGTGTGAAAAAGTTCCCTGCGGACCAAGAAAGCCTATACTTTTTTTCATGTATATTAATATCCACCCTCTAAGAGCCTGTTTAGGATCTCATTGCACTCGTCATTTTGGCGTATTTTGCGCCATGCTGCGGTAAACTTTCTTGCAATAAACAAATTATTACTGCGAAAATTTGCCTTGCCTGACACAAAATCCACCTAACATGCCAAGCACAAGCAGATCCTAAACAGGCTCTACGTATTTCATGTAAATTTTGCCTAACAATAATATATAATATCACTGTTTCCCTAGATTTCCAACTGTATTAACACAAAAAAACGGAATTTATAGAATCTTCATTAAAGCTGCTGTTGATATCTATTAAAAACTCTGTCAAAATAGTAAAAACAAGTGTTTTAATTTATGCTAATTAATACTTTCTAATATTGTACACATAATATAAAGTGTTCATAAGGTCAATTACGGTTGAAAACTCAGCCTTTAGCCAATAGTAAGTGACTCAGTTAACAGTTTAAAGGAGGCAAAATAATGAGCTTTAATGGATTTACAGGAGAGGCACTAAAATATCTTTTTGAGAATAGGATGAATAATAGTAAAGAGTGGTATGACGACCATAAGGATGTGTATAAAGAAAATGTATATAACCCTTTTGTAGAGCTTATAACCGAGCTTGCTCCTACTATGTCGGAAATCGACGGACAGCTGATAACTGTTCCTTCAAAGCTTATCTCCAGAGTGCGTAGAGATACTCGTTTCACTAAGGACAAGACTATGTATAGGGATAATGTCTGGCTTGTATTCTTGAGGGACAAAACTCTTATGTCAACTGCTCCATGCTTTTGGTTTGAGATAAGTCAAAAAGGCTCAAACTACGGCATAGGCTGCTATGGTGCCCAGTCAGGTTTCATGTCCAATATGCGTGATATGATTATTAATAAACACCCCGCATTTTTAAAAGCGATTAAATACTATGAGTCTCAAAGCCAATTTGTTATTGGTGGTGAAATGTACAAAAGAAGTAAGTTTCCAGACCAACCAGATAACCTCAAAGCATGGATAGATAGGAAAAATATTTATTTTGAATGTATACAAAGTGATTTTAAACTTGCATTTTCAAAGGAATTGCCTGAAGTGTTGAAAAAAGGATTCAAGGAGCTGAAACCTATATATGACTTCCTTTGCCTGGTGGAAGCTTATGGATCAAACTGTGATGCATATTAATTAGATAAAATGATAAACCAAAAAAATACCGCCAGATTATCTAAGGCGGTATCTTTAAAGTTACAATTATTTTTAATCTGTTGTAAATGGAAGCAAAGCAATATGTCTTGCCCTCTTTATAGCACTTGTCAACTGACGTTGATGTTTTGCACAGTTACCTGATATTCTTCTAGGAAGAATTTTACCTTTTTCAGAAACGTACTTTCTGATTTTAGCAACATCCTTGTAATCTATATCAGTAGCTTTGTCAACACAGAATGAGCAAACCTTTTTCTTAGCTCTTCTCATTCTCATGCCGCCTTTGCCTTCGCCCTTATCATAAGAGTCTCTATCATTTCTTTTATTATCTCTTTTTGGTGCTGGCATATTAATATCCTCCTTTCAAAACTTTATTATCTCCATTGTATATCACCTATTTAAGGATTACTTCTGCGCAAGTACATGTTATATACTATAGCCCATTAGAAATGTTCCTCAAAAAGGCAGTTCGTCATCCTCATCCATCGGGTAGAAGCCATCACCTGACGTTGCAGGGGTCTCCGAATACGTTTTAGGTGCAGCACCGCCTGCGCTACTAGAACCAGCATCGCTACCTCTTTTACTATCAGCGAAGTAAGTCTCTTCTGCTACTACTTCAGTGACATAGTGGCGCTTTCCTTCATTGTCATCCCATGTTCTAGTCTGAAGTCTTCCGACAACAGCCACTTGCAGCCCTTTTGTGAAATATTTCCCACAAAACTCTGCATTCTTGCTCCATGCGACAATATTAATGAAATCAGCTTGCGGCTGACCTTCCTTAGCAAAACTTCTGTTTACAGCAATTGTAAAACTCGTAACTGCTGTATTAGTTCCACTAGTGTATTTGAGTTCAGGATCTTTTGTAAGTCTTCCCATTAAAATAACTTTGTTCATATATCCACCTACTAATCCTTATTTATTGTAATAAACTTAAGAATTCCTTCAGTGATTTTATACACTCTCTCTAATTCAGCAGGAAAATCTGGACTTGATAAGAAATTCACAAGAACGTAATAACCTTCAGTCTTGTCATGAATCTCATACGCTAGCTTTCTCTTACCCCACTCATCAAGATTTACAAGCTGAGCAGAAGTTTCAATCATAGTCTTAAACTTCTCAACTAGGGCTTTTGTGGATTCTTCTCCAAGATCTGAATTGATAATAAAAATAGTTTCATACTTCTTTTGCATTATTGGGCACCTCCCCTCGGACTCAACGGCTCTGTACTAAAAGTACAGAACAAGGACGTAAAATATTTGTATTTAACATACAATTTAGAATTTTATCATATTTTATGAAAATAAACAAGCCTATTTTTTGTGTTTTTCAACAAATTCTTAAATGAAAAAGTAAATTCCACTATTCATATACCAAAGTAGAGTTTAGTCTTGCACTAAATTCCATTATAGACATATTGGGTAAATTTGCACGAACGCAGGTTGTATTTCTTGTATTTGCTATTTATTTTCTTGAAGAATACAATTTAACTGTTAATTACTTAAATCTGTTATAATATTGGATAGATACGGGTGCTGTAGTACATTCTAAACCCATGAGGTGTTACATGCGAAAAGATTATATTGATGTAGTTGAAAGCATTATAAATGGGGATTGTAAAGATCCACACATTTTCTTAGGAATGCATGTAGTTGACAGTGAAGGTAAAAAACAGGATATAGCTGTCAGAGCATACTATTCCAATGCAAAATTTATTGAGCTAATCGATGTATTAGAGGATACAGCTTTCCCTATGACTGGGCTATGTGACGAAGGTATTTTTGAGACAATATTTCCTAACAGAAACGATATTTTTGAATACAAACTAAAAATAACAGATTACTCTGGTAATAGCTTTGTTACTTATGATCCATATAGCTTTTGGCCGGTATTATCAGAATATGATATTCATCTGTATAGCCAAGGAAATCACCATAGAATTTTTGACAAGCTTGGTTCACATATAATGACTATTAATAATGTAGCTGGGACTCTTTTCTCAGTCTGGGCTCCATGTGCTAGAAGAGTGAGTGTAATTGGGGACTTTAATCAATGGGATAGTCGTAGGCATCAGATGAGACAGCTTGGTTCTTCTGGAGTATGGGAGATATTTATCCCCTTAGTTTCAGAGGGTGATTTGTATAAATTTGAAGTTAAATCGCCAGCTGGCACAGTATGTGCTAAATCCGACCCATATGCGTATTATTCAGAGATACGCCCAAATAAAGCATCAATAGTTCATAATATAGGCAATTATGTATGGAGTGATGAGGACTGGTTAGCTCAGAGAGCAGAAAAGGATGTTTTTTCCCAACCGCTATCTATCTACGAACTTCATTTGGGAACCTGGTGTGTTGCTGCTGAGCCTGATGAAAAGGGTGATAGCTTTTTAAACTACAGAACTATTGCTGATAGGCTGATTCCATATATAAAGTACATGGGTTATACCCATGTAGAGCTACTCCCAATTACTGAGCACCCATATGACGGTTCCTGGGGCTATCAAGTTACTGGATACTATGCTGTAACAAGCCGATATGGCACCCCACAAGATTTTATGTACTTTGTTGACCAATGCCATCAAAACGGCATTGGAGTTATATTGGATTGGGTGCCTGCACATTTTCCTAAGGATGCCAATGGTTTGGCACGCTTTGACGGAACCGCAGTCTATGAGCATTCTGATCCAAGGCAGGGAGAAAATACCGAATGGGGTACACTGGTATTTAATCATGGAAGATTAGAGGTTCGAAACTTTTTGGTTTCAAATGCTGTGTTTTGGTTTGAAAAATATCATATTGATGGGCTCCGGGTCGATGCTGTGGCATCAATGATTTATCTTGATTTTCTTAAGGAACCAGGGCAATGGATTCCAAATAAATATGGTGGAAACATGAATCTGGATGCTGTAGAATTTTTAAAGCAGCTTAACACTACTGTTTTCAGTTATTTCAAAGGCATAATGATGATTGCAGAGGAATCCTCCTCCTGGCCAATGATTACCAAGCCCCCTTACCTGGGTGGATTAGGTTTTACCTTTAAATGGAATATGGGTTGGATGAATGATTTTCTCAAATATGTTAGTATGGATCCTATCTTTAGAAGGTATTCCCACAACAATATTACGTTCTCCCTTATGTATGCCTTTACTGAGAATTTTATCCTTGTGCTCTCACATGATGAGGTTGTACACGGGAAACTCTCATTGCTAAACAAAATGCCGGGCGACTATTGGCAGAAATTTGCAGGACTTAGGGTGACCTATGGGTACACCTACGGCCATCCGGGAAAGAAGCTACTTTTTATGGGTAGTGAGTTTGGTCAATTCATAGAGTGGAATGAATACAAAGGCCTCGATTGGCACTTGCTTGATTTTGAAATGCACAAGAAAATGCAGACCTTCGTACGGGATTTAAATAAACTATATACAAGTGAGAAGGCTCTCTACCAATTGGATTTCAGTTATAACGGCTTTGAATGGATAGATTGCAATGATAATGAGCACAGCGTAATATCCTTTATGCGAAAAGGTACAGACTACGATGACATTCTGATTTTTGTGTGTAATTTCACACCTGCTGTGAATGAAGGCTACTGCATTGGAGCTCCTTTTGACTTGGATTATCAGCTTGTGCTTAACAGCAACTATGAGAAATATGGCGGATATGATATTGATGCAGAGAATGTTATTTACAAAGTTGAACAAGAACCCTTGCATGGCAGACCATGTAGACTAAGACTTAACATACCTCCTCTAAGTGTGATGGTGTTTAGACCACTATTTAAGGAGCAGGAAGTAGTAGTTTTAGAAGAATAAAAATAGGATTTGTAGCAGTTTAGCAAACTAAACACTTTATATAATAATTTTTTGTTTAACTGTCTGCATCTCTTCAAAACAAAGCAAGGTTACACTGCCCAGCTCCTTTGCTCGCTTTACGCATTGCTGGGTGAAGCCACTTTTTGCAAAAAGATAAAAATAGTTGTTTTTGTAGTGAAACAATTTACTTTGCTCCAATATGTCGTTTAATACATCTATATCCACAAGCGCATTGGTCCATTTGCACTCCCCAAACAAAGCATTCTCACCTTCAAAAGCCATGAGGTCAATTTCCTCCTGGCGTTTTTGCTTAGGGTTGTTTCCCCACCACCTTCCGATATTTCCAAAGAAGAAAGGTGCAGATTTAATATTCTCATACATATATTGCTTGCAGATATCTTCAAAGGCAAGCCCCATAAAAGTGCTAAGCTGTGGTTCGATTTTAGAAACGTAGACCTCTTCACCCAAATCAGATGCGATGAGGCTCATGTTAGGGAATACAAAGCGATACCAGAAGCGAAACATCTGATCCTCTAAAAGATATATACTCTTTTTACTTATCGTTTCGGTAATAGGTATTTCCTTTTTCACAATTCCTAACGACATTAATGATGTTAAGTACTTCGCACATTTATTACTTTCTATGCCATTTTTTGTGGCAATTTCATTTAGTCTTGATGCTCCACTTGCAATTGCATCAATAATACCATTATAGGTTGCGGGCTCCCGCAACTCTTGTTTTATTAAGTTTGTCGGCTCTTCGTAAAGTGCACCCGAATCGCTTAGATACAGTGAAATTATATTCTCTTTGAGTGAGATATTAGCATTAATTTTGCTTAAGTATTCGGGTATACCACCTGTAATACCGTACAATACTGCTTTATCCTCATTATTAAACCCCCCAAAGAAAGGTAAGGACTGAAAATACGTAAACGGTCTAACTCTAAACTGAGCCGTTCGTCTGCCATACAAAGGACTCTTATAACCTAACACCTGATATTCCATAAAACTCATAGAAGAACCACAGAGAATTAAAAACAATTTGCTGTCTTTCAGTCCCATATCAATATGCGCTTGAATAATTGAGGAAATAGGGCGGTAGCTCCCGGCAAGATAAGGGTATTCATCAATAACCAGAATTGTACGTTCCTGTATAGAAATGTTATAGATGTATTCAAATGCTTTTTCCCAATCAGGAAAATAGCTGTTTCCTGATTTATCCTTATCTTTAGCACCAAAAACATCGGCACTGAAATTTTGCAGGTTTACCTCTCCGCTGGCTTCACGTGCTACAAAATATATTGCGTTCTTACCCTTGCAAAACTCCCTAATTAACGTGGTTTTGCCCACTCTGCGTCTGCCATAGAAAACTGCAAACTCAAATTTATCGCTGCCATACATCTGATTTAACTTTTTCAATTCTTTCTCTCTGCCATAAAACACAATACCACCTCGTATTTTGTAGTTATTCAACTTATAAGTTTGCAACTCGTAAGTATAATGTATAGCAGTTAGAATAATTTGTCAAGACATAATTCCCATTTTTTAACTACTTTATAATCGCTTAGTGATAATGTCTCACTATACCATTTTTAATTATGTCCCAAATGTATTATTTTATTATAAGATATATCACATAAATAATACTAATGGGGTGGTTAAAATAAGGAAGGTTGATTTATCAAAGAGTGAGAAAAAAAATACGAAATTATTAAAAAGCTAGTGGATCCAAACGGAAACAAGAAACGTGCTGCTACTGAACTAATGTGCACAATAAGAAATATTAATCGGATGATAGCTGGCTATAAGTCAAAAGGTAAGGAATATTTTATTCATGGTAATAGGGATCGTAAACCGATACAACAATTTTTAAAGATTAGCTTTAGTTTATTTTTAGTTCACATAGTTTACATAAAATATATGGTTTGACAAAGTATCATTATTCTTTAATTTATGTTTAGTTTAGTTTACATAACATAGTAATAAAAGGCAGGGTTTGTTGAATACAATGCTCATTTTGTTCGATTACAAGACTTCCACTTCCATAAGTAGCAGTCTTAGAAAACTCATGTAATCATTAGTATATTATGTGCATCATAAGTTTCTATTAATGCATTACATTCGCCCGTAGTTCAACTGAATAGAGCGTCTGGCTACGAACCAGGAGGTTGGGGATTTGAACTCCTCCGGACGCACCAAAACAACAAAACCCTTCACTTAAAGCTTGAAGGGTTTTGTTGTTTTTACCTGTAATTTGAACTTTTATATGAGTGCATCAATGCTAATGAGCCAGTAAGTTGTCGATCTGCGCTGTTGAAGCATACCCGAACATTCCAAACTTCCCGTTAATATAGCTTGAATCATTATATTCAAATGCCTTAATACCATCAAGGTAACATTTGATATTAGATCCAACTGCTTCCACCTTAAGAGTATATGTCCTATTATATTTTACATTAACATCCATAGAAGCCAATTGTATATAAGGACGTTTTGCCAGCTTCAACTTATTGTCAACAGCATCAAGTATCAAATCATAACCTGTTGAACCAGTTCCGTTGTTCCTGAACGTCAAACCAACAGCATTTCCTTTTACAATTTTGACATCAGCGCTTATAGTTATATCTGATGCAGTTGTACTATACGTGTTCCATGCATCACCTGACGTAACTACCTGAGCACATGTTCCCGGGTTAGTCCAGGTACCCCCGCTTGCGGTCCACCCCGTTAGGGTTCCGTTATTAAAATTGTCCTTAGCTCGGAGATTCGGTATGGTCATATTTACTACAATATCCTTAGTGACCGTACCTATGTCCTGAGTCACCCATACCCATCTATAGCCCCCGTTATCCTGAATAGTATATGCTGCACTTACTCCATTTGAGGTTACCGAGGCTACTGTTGCATTTTGCTCGAATGGTCCCACCCTGACCTGAGCACCACTTATGGCAGTTGCTGCAGATACACTCATAGTCGCCTGTGTAGGTGCTATTGTATAATCATATGTCACATTGGTCTTAGAATAAGTTGACCCACTTTTATATGCTATCGGCCATTGGTTAACTTTAACTCCCTCCCAGTTTTCAGGTATTCTAGGAATTATTACGAGGTTGTTTGTTCCGTTTAGTGTATCGTCAAGTCCTGCCATAAGTCGTACATTCTTCATTGTTATAATGTACTCAACAAGATTCATATCCTCACTTGCACCGCCATTTCCTATGTCAGCACCTGTAATTCCATCATCGTCCTTGTCAACCTCTCTTACTAGCACCCATGGCGAGGTTTCTTGTACACCTTCGTTATCGTTTGTAAAATTAACATCTGTGCTATTGTAAATAACATGTTGGATATTCTTCTTTACCATGTCCATTCTATCGCCCATTAGCATTGCACTTACAGGCCAACCACCTCTTTCTGTCAGAACACCATAGTCAGTACCGAAACCTCTATTATGACCATATGCTTTCCAGTAGGACCAGTAATTTGCTGAATGGTAGTCAAGCATTGTATTGATAGCCGTTCTCCAGCTTGGTACTGCATTACCCTTATAGCCATAAAATAATTCTTCCTGGCTTCCAACACCAAACCAACCAGCTGTGGAATTGGTTACTTCACCACCAGCTGTACCTAGACCAAATCTGAAGGTGCCTGCGGGTACAATATTCCCTAGCCAGCTGACATCACTTGCTGGTTTTAGGTATGTATTCATATTGCTATATAGTGTAGCCGCATGGGTGTTCCAATTGCTGGCATCAGCTGTATATCCCAGCTTTGTCGCCACCTCGGCACCTGCTAAGAGCGCAAAATAGGCAATGGAATTATTGTAAACTCCGTAACCTCCGGAAGTAGTCTCCCAGTTATTGCCTAAAACCATATGGTAAGGATTTGTGTCTATCTGGCTATTATAGTAGTCAAGCCCCACCTTCATTCTTGGCCACATAGTAGTTGTATACTCGCCTGTGTAATTGTCGGTCTTCATAAGATATGCCATTGTAGCAAATACCAATCCTGCTGCACCATTATCTGAATTGTAGTAATCTGCTACATTTGTATAATAATTAGATGCCTGCTTTGCCATGTCGTAATAACCCCATTTTGCCATCTCGAGCATTGTGGGCGCAGCATCAGATACCCAATATTGATTTGCAAATATACCATTCGGAAGAGAAGCATCAACAAAACCTGTTCCTTTGTCAACCATAAAGTCATTATTCCAATACATGGTGTTATTTACTAACTTAGTCCAGTTTTGCGCCATTTCATTTCCCTTGAATACTACCCTCAAATTACTATCTGTTGTAGACCCCTCAGTCACCTCCACAAGAGTTGCAAAATCAAGAACTGATCCTACCGCCATTTGTATCTTTACTACATTTCCGGTTGTCTTGACCATGCTTGTAACATCAAGGTCGTATACCTTCTCCAAATCAGCAGCTCTTGATACTTCATTCGATCCATTATTACCCATATCTATGTTATTTGTTCCTGTACCACCTTTAATACCAGTAAGCAAATAATACTTCTTTCCGCTAGATACAGTTTGATTCCAATTAAGATATATCGTTCCACTATTGGCCAAAGTTTCAAAGTCATTCCCTACTGTAAAATTAGTGGTTGTTCCTTTAAATTCGCTCTTATAGCCATCATAATATCCTACCTGCCATACTACATCAGAGGTATCCCACATGATGTGTTTTGCTCGCTCTCTCCAAGTAGAGGTTTTTCCAAGCTCAATCCAGTAAGCATTGGGACCCCATCCGTCTAAAGCATCTGCATCTTCAAATTTTACATCTACATAACCGTCCGACCATACAGAGCTGTTGCTAAGCGTGAATTCTCTTGACGTGTAATCTCCTTCTCCACTGTTTCCTGTATTGAGAATAACTGTTCCATCAACAGAAAGCTTAACTTCGCCCTTTGTCACCATTGAAAGATATAAAGGTGCAGTAGTTGCCGGACTTACAGGAATACGATATGTAAAGTACCCGTTCCCGTCTGCCCACCTTTTTGTCATACGATGACCCCCAACTGAATCAATAGCAGCAGTTGATCCACTTTGAGCAGATAAATACTGCTCATTTATGAACCCTGATGCAGAGCCGCAATTAATCCTTATGTTCTGTGACATTGGGGGATCTGCCAGTTGGGTAAAACCCACACCAGTAAAACTGATCATAGTGACCAGTATAGAAACAATGCACACCAGAGCTGTAATACTTTTTGATCTTTTTAACATAGTTTAGCCTCCTATTTTTATATTTTATTTATAACAATAAAACTTTTATTAATCAACAGGATATCCAAGCGTTGTCATTAAAGCCATTGCATTTTGAGAGGTATCCACTCTGGTGTGTTGAATCAGAACAGGGACATCACTCTCAACCTTAAGCGAATAGGGAACGCCTACAGGTACGTTTTCTCCTTTATCATCCTTGAGCTTGTCTAAACGTATGTGATTTGTCCGTCTAGCTCCACATGCAGCGAATACATTTTCCATTGGTTCCCTGTCTGCAAAATAAATAGTTATATTAAGATGTACATCCTCATCCCCTGAATTTAGAACACATAACCCATCATGACTCTCGGCATCTCCAATGCTCTTTGGCTGAATATATCCATCTGAAATTGCCCATACCTTATGACCTATAATTGTTGACATTTTCCCTGATCCCTCCATAATTATTATTTCTCGCTCTCCCTTATAGCACCTAGATTTCCACCCGGATGCCATTTTACATACTGTTGGGGTGTAATGTCCTTTATACATTGAAGCACAACACTAAGGCCTTGAAGAACTATGATCTCAGCAGTAATGGATGCTCTGGGTGCACGATTTAGAGGATCCCCTTCATTACTTACACCTGCATACAGGAACGCATCTCCCGCTTTTGCAAGCCAGGATTCAGAATTACCTGTAACTGCAATAATTTTGGCACCATTATTTTTTAATGTATTAATAGTTGCTTTAAGTTCAGCTGTTTCTCCGCTATTTGATATGGCAATTACTACATCATTGGGTCGTACTTGACCAGAAGAACCATGAACTGCTTCAGTCCCATTAAGTTCATAGGTCGGCGTGCCTGTTGAAGACAAAAGTGAAGCTACATATCCCGCTACATGCCCTGGTTTTCCTATTCCTGTGATATGTATTCTGTTCCCGCTTTGTTCTGCTTCCAATATCAATTTAACTGCTTCTTCATAAAATAACGAATTGATTATTTCATTCAAATGACCTATTTCAGTTATGGATGTTGTCATAAAAGACTCTATAATTTTTTCATAGTTTTGTGTTAACATATTATAAATCTCCTCACATTTTTATTAAAGTCGAAGTTTTATATGAAACTGTAAAAAAAGCTATTCTATAAGCTTCATAAAACTTTCGCCTGGGAAAGCATGTATTATCCCAAAAATTTCTGCTATAGAGTAAGCTATATCTGAAAAAGTGCTTCTTGTCCCAAGGTTTACATTCTCTCTAATGGTTTTTCCCCACAACATTAAAGGTACATATTCCCTTGAATGGTCAGTACTTGGTGTTACAGGATCACAGCCGTGGTCAGCCGTGATAATTAAGAGATCCTCATCTCTCATATTTGAATAAATCTCGGGCAGCCGTAGATCAAATTCCTCTAATGCCTTTTTATAACCCTCGTGATCGTTTCTATGCCCGTATAACATGTCAAAGTCCACGAGGTTGGTAAAAATCAAACCTCTATTTGAGCGCTGCATATATTCCAGTGTCAAATCGACTCCATGCATATTATCCCTTGTATGCACGGCTTCGGTTATACCTATTCCCGAGTAGATATCTTCTATTTTCCCTATAGCAATAACATCAAGATAATTCTCCTTGAGCTCATCTAGGATAGTTCTTAAAATTGGGGAAATTGCGAAATCTCTCCTGTTGCCAGTTCGTACGAGATGTCCGACTTCTCCTATAAAAGGTCTGGCAACCACTCTACCCACAGCATGAGCTCCTGTCAGAATACCTCTTGCTATTTTGCACATCTCATAAAGCCTGTCTATTGGAATAACATCTTCATGAGCGGCTATTTGAAACACGCTATCTCCAGAGGTATATACAATGGGAAAGCCTGTTCTCATATGCATATCACCTAAATCCTTAATTATCTCAGTCCCTGAAGCGGCATAGTTTCCTAGAATATCTGTACCGATTCTTCTTTTAAATTCCTCGATAATGCTCTCGGGAAAGCCCTGCGGATATAATGGGAATGGCTGTTCTAGCTGTATTCCTGCTATTTCCCAGTGACCTGTGATGGTATCCTTTCCCTTTGAAACTTCAGCCATCCGTCCATACGAGCCATTTAACACGTCCGGTATTTCCAGGTAGTTTATACCTTCTACTTTTCCAAGACCCAGAGCGCACATATTGGGAATATCTATATCCCCACAAACTTTTACAATATTCCCAAGAGTATTGCTGCCTTCATCGCCATATTCTTTTGCATCAGGCAACTCTCCTATTCCCACACTATCCAGCACAATCAATATAACCCTGTTAATTTCCATACTAAACTCCTGCCTTATTCACGAGCTCGATTTCTATAATGTTCAAATTCCTTGAGTTATGCTCAAAATACTGCTTTGTGATTTTCACATACGAATGGTCATCATAATAGAAATCACTACTTAACTCTATGCCGTTGAATTTAACTTGGCCTACTCTATATTCGCCCCAATCAAGCTTTTGTTCATTTTTAACTTTCATAGTGATTTTCTTTTCAAGGTATATAAAATGTACCTTAATTTCACTCTCTCCATTGAACTGCTCTTTTACAAGCTTAGGGTAGATATTTAAGTCACCAAGATTTGATTTTATGCCAAATATCTCAGTAATTATACTAAATATAAGCCATGAACCCGAGCCGGTGAGATAGTTGTAGCTTCCCCTTGATGATTTGGAATCTATTGAGGCTGGAACTCCCGGAAAAATTCTGCTCTTTTCAGAATTCATACAGAACCCTGTAATTGTAGAAAACACCTCGTAGCCTTCTTTTACAAGGTTATTAGTATAAAGTCCGTTCATGTATTTTACTGCCATGTGGTTGTATTGACCACCGTTTTCCCTTGTTTTGAAGGCCAACCCAAACCCTCTTCCCATAATATCTATCAAACCCTGTTCCTTGTGGTCTGATCTTAAAATATATCCACCGAATTCGTTTCTTAGGTATTTATTGACACTCTTTTGAATCTCCCTTGCCCTATCCTGACCGGTTAAACCTAATATCATCATATAAGCTTGCGGCGTAAGGCTTATATTTACAGAACCAGCCTCATTTTTTCCCCCAAGCATTCTTGAGGTATCAGTATAATAAGCATTGTAGAAGGAGTATTCATTATCCACCTTTATGAATTCTTGAGAATTTATAAGTTCAATTACAGACTCAGCTTTTGCTTTTAAATCTTCTACCATCGAATTAATATCAATTTTTATAAGCTTGCCAGATAAGCCATTATCCAATAAATCGTAATAATGCTGAAGTCTTCCCTGTTTTTGCTTGTGATCTCCATATTCTATCTTTGCCTGATCGGGCAGCCTATCTAGCAAAACCACCATCTCTTCACAAAGCTCTATTTCTCCAACTCCTTCATTGTGTAGCTTCTCAAGGCATTCACATAGACCTAAAAGATTTGCAGCATAGAAGGCAGTAAATTGAACTGTTTCACCATGTTCTCTAGCCATATCCATGGTGTCATCCCAGTCTCCGGCTTCTAAAAGGGTAATATTATGAGTTCCTACATTATAAAATGAAGTAAGATTTTGAACTAGCAAATGCTCAAGTACTGTACCGTAATATATTTCACCAGTAACTGTCTTTTGCTTTAAACCGTATGACTCTGTCCATGTAGGGTCTGTACCTTTTCCTCTTCTGGAAATATGATCTTTGAAATACGGTGCTTTTTCAAACAAAACATCAAGATCTCCAGTTAAATCCAAAAAAAGCCTCGTTGCAAAGTATGGCCAAACACCGTGATCTGACCAGGTACGGCCAAGCCCACTCCTATGAGCAAACTCTCCAGGATTGTCTCCAACAAGAGTTGCATTTGATCCATCTAGCTTAACACCATTGTAATTATTCATTATGTCAGCTTTTGTTCCATAGGGGTCTGCCATTATAATTGCCAGCAAATCCTGCCATAATTCTCTCCAGTATCTCTTGCCTGTTCCGTATCCGTAATCAGGGAGATAACTACTTCCAAATACTTTCCTCAAAAATGGCTGAAAATTAACCCATTTTAAAAATTTATTGAGTTCCTTGTCTGGAAATTCAAACTTCACTGAATCAACATAATCCTGCCAAAATAGTTTAGTTTCTTCTAATGCAGCTTCTATTTTATCAATTGAATTGTATTTTTTAGTTGCCCAAGCTTCAATATCTTCAAAATTGTCAGTAATACCTTCAATTATGATATAGCGTTTCTTTTCACCGGGCTTTAGCAAAACACTATTAAATTTGATTGCTCCTACTGTTTCTTCGCCTGTCAAAGTCATATCCTCGAATTTTTGGGCAGCCTTGTTGTAATAGACTGCTTCAGGAGCTTCCATAGAGCCATTCTCACCAATATAGTCAAACATTCTTCCCCAGCCGCCAGGTGCACGCTTTCCATCCCCGTCATAGCCGAGCACTGAATATCTGGTAGGGTTTTGATAACATTTCTTTTCATCATGGATCATAAATGGCTGCATAACAATTCCGTAGCCATTCGGTATAAGCCTATTACATAAGGTGCTCACATCTCTATGATCCCTGAGGTTTTCGGTTGTGCGACCATACATTGCTACTGCATAAGAAGGCGTGACTTCAACAGTTTCTTTACCTGTATTTGTAATTTCAACTTTTATAAGTTCAACTGGATCGTCATTAGAAGGAATGAATATTGTCATTTCAGATTTCAAGTTGTGCTCCGTATTTATCCGGCTATACTTTATCCAACCTATACCAGCCTCAATCTCAGCTTCATCTTGCTCTAACTCTGTAATTGTTTTTAGATTGCTTTCTGCACTAACGCCAGTGCACGACCATACGCCCTTGTTCTCAATATTCAGCCAGAAATTTCTACTGTCCTTTGTGTGATGTAAGTCTTCGGTGCTCTTAGGTATTGTAAGGTACTTATAAAAATTTAATAGTATATCTCCCTTGAGCTCAGGTGTAACATAGGATTTCAGCTTGTTGTTACATAGGGGAAAGTACATGCGTGAATTCTTGACCGGATTTCTCATTATGAAAGATGCATCGTCAAGGGATGTAAATTTCCAACCATATTCATTTTTAACAGCCACAGCTATCTCTCCTCGAATAATAAAATTTGTAGTCTTTTGCTAAAAAGGGGTCTTGATTTTATATTCTAAATCAAGCCCCTTTTCACTAATGAATATTTACTTTTTTAATTTGCATTAGCTTTCTTCAATGCAGCATTCATTTGTGCAGAGTATTCTTTCATTGCTACTGCTGGATCCTTGCCATAAGCTACATCATTGAAGCATTTCTGCATTGCTATAGCAAGTGTAGGATATGCAGCCGTTGTAGGTCTTGCTTTTGCAGTCTTTTCTAATTGTTCTAGCATCATTGGGTATGGATATTCTTTCAAGAAAGGAGCTTTATCAAACAATGACTTTCTGTTTGGTAGAGCACCGCCTTCAATTATATCAATCAACTGTCCTTCTTTACCTGTCTTAGCCAGTATAACCTTCATAGCTGCAGCTTTATCAGTTGCTTTCTTTGTAACTGAATAACCCCAACCTCCATCGTTTGAAGCCATTCTCTCGCCTTTAGGCAATGGCATAGCGCCCCACTTTAATTCAGGGATTGTCTTTAAGGTGCTTATCATCCAGGGTCCAGTAACCCACATAGCTATTTTACCGGTCTGAAAACCATTCGGGATTTCAGTTAATGGAGCTGATTTATCAATAACAAACAACTGTTGGAATAATTTTAGTGCATTCAAATTTTTATCACTATTGAAGTATCCATCAACTGTAGTTCCTTCAGGATCCATAATTTCTGCACCCGCTTGCCAAGTCCAAGTGTTTGAAACATAGTTTTGTCCTTCATGTGCTATGTTAGGACCTGCCATTAAAGGAAGTATCCCGTATACTGTAGTCTTTCCGTTTGCATCTTTTTGAGTTAATTTCTTAGCTGCATCAATCGTTTGTTGCCAGGTCCAAGCAGTTTCAAGCGTTTCAGCCGGCTTCAAACCTGCCTTTTCAAGCATATCCTTGTTATAATATAGAACACAGTTTGTTTCTTCATGTTGTGCTCCCCAAACCTGACCTTTATAAGTCCAACCTTGCTTAACAGCATCTATAAGGTCTTCACGATCCGCCGCATCCCATACATCATCAAGAGGGACTATTGCACCACTCTCAGCATATGCAGAAAGATTAGGTGAGTCAACACCGATAACATCCGGAAGGTCTCCTGAAGACATTGCAACCTTCAACTTACTTTCATATTGTGTATTAGGTATGTAATTCATCTGAACATCAATTTCGTCTTTGATTAATGCATTACACTTCTCATCTGCTCTTCTGACATAATCACCGTCCACTGCCCATACTGTTACCGTCTTCTTTGCAACTGCTGCGGTAGTTTCTGTAGCTACAGATGTAACTGCAGCTGTTGATGTTGAGGCTGATGTTGTTGTTGAGGCTGCTGGTGTACTACCACAACCAGATAAAACCACTGTCAAAGAGAAAGTTAAAGTAATTGCATACGCAATCATCTTTGTAAATCTTTTCATTGATCATTTCCTCCTAATATTCATTTTTGGATTTTGGATGCTTCCAACTAGATTGGAATAATCTAATTCTATCCCCTTGACAACTATTTTAAAATTGGGTAGATTTCAGATTTAGTTTGTGAATCTCGGTAAAATGACAAATCATTGAAACAGCGAAGCTACTTACCATTAACCTTATAATCTTTTGGGGACACTCCTGTTATTTCCTTAAATACCTGACTGAAATACTTAGGGTCTGAATACCCCACCATTTCGGAAATTTGGTAGATTTTTAAGTCCATTCGACTTAAAAATTCAATGGCTTTCTTTACTCTAAATTTTTTCAAGTACTCGGTAAAATTTTCACCTCTCTCGGCTTTAAAAATTTCGCTTAAATAATTAATATTTAGATATACCTTCTCTGAAGCTTCCTTTAGGGATATATTATTTGAAAAGTTCTCTTCAATGTATTTTATAACTTCTCCAATTATTTTGGTTCTGTGATTTTGCTTCTGATTTGAAACATTTTCGGCTAATAGTTTAAGAACACTGGATACTAACATAAAAACTTCATTAGGATTTATGCAAATTGAAAGCTTTGAGTATAGATCATATTTATCCTTAAATATATCCACTGTGTTTATGTCCGACTCGTACAGACTTCTGTTTAGAGATACATACATCTCATAACAAACACGCTTAATGTACTCAAGACTGCTTGTGTTTAAGTGTTTTACTATTATTTCAAATTCTTTTAATGAAAGCTGAATATCTCCTGACTTGACTGCGTTGATTATGCTTTTTTCCATTGCAAAAGAGTATGACGCCGGTGATATATTCTTCAAAACTTCTTCAATATGAACAGTTACATTTTTGCTTTTAAATAAACTTCCTTGAATTGCCATTAAACTATCGCTGTAGGCTAGCTGAAGTCCTCCCAGCTTTTCAACGAAGCGCCCTATGCCTATGCTAATTGTTTTTCTTAAAAAAGTATTTATTTTCTCACGTATTTCTTCGCAAAGAGACATTATGAAGCATTTATCATTTTTCTCATTGTTTATAATAATGCAAAGTGAATCGTCTGAATCATTTATCACAAAGAATTCCTTGCAATACTGACCGCATATTTCCTCAGTAATATTCCTTACAGCAAACAATAGCAAATACTTGTCTTCTACATTATAGTCCATAGTTATCAACTCAAAATCATCGATCTTAAGTACAGCAAATAATGCGTTTTCAATAGATAAATTCAAGTATTTCAATCTATAGAATACACCATCATTAGTACTTATGGTACCATGAATTAAATCAATCAAGAGTTTTTCCTTTAAAACAGGAATACTTGATTTTAGCTTTTTAATTTGTTCTTCCTGTTCTTTCCTAAACCGTCGTCTTTCTTCAATAAATTCCTGAGCCTTTTCAAGCGCTATGTATATTTCTTCATAGTTCATGGGTTTTAATAGATAGTTATATACTCCCAGATCAATAGCTTTTTGTGCAAGGTTGAATTCAGCATAACCGCTGAAGACAAAGACGACTATATCCGGGAATTCTTCTTTTAAAAGCCTGCACATTTCAAGTCCGTCCATATCTGGCATCTTGATATCGGTTATAACAACATCAGGTTTTATAATGCGAATTTCTCTAAGACCTTGTATCCCATTCAAGGCAGTACTAACTACCTGCCAGTCTTTATCAGCAGCCTCCAATACAGTTTTTATTCCATCTAGTACAATCTGTTCATCATCAACTATTACTATTTTCAGCATGCGTAGTACCTCCAGATCCTAATACTTTTGGAATATATATATTAATGCAAGTGCCTTCTCCTACCTTGCTCTCAATAAGAAGTCCATACTCTGGTCCATAGAACATCTTTATTCTTTCATTAACATTATTTAACCCAATTCCCGGCTTTTTAAGAGTAGTGGAATCTTGCTCGGTACTTAATACATTTTCTACTTTTTGCACTGTCATGCCTTTTCCATCATCAATGATTTGAATTATAATTCCATCTTCCTTTTGGAAGCCCTTAATGACTATACTTCCCTTTTTTGACTGAAATTCTAGTCCATGTTTTATAGCATTTTCCACGATAGGCTGGATCAAAAGCTTCATGATATAACAATCATTGACTGCTTCTTCAATGTCATATTCTACACTCAATCTGTCTTTAAATCTGGTCTTCTGTATATAAAGATAGTTATCTATCTGCTTTATTTCTTCCCCTATTGTTACCTGGTCTCCACTCTTACTTATGTTGTAACGAAGCATATTACTTAATGCCACAACTAGCTTTGCGGTTTTATCTTGCTTGGCTATTACCAGCATCCAATATATTGTGTCTAGAGTATTATATAGAAAGTGAGGATTTATTTTAGAGTTAAGATTCTCAAGCTGCGCTTGTTTAAGCTGGATTTCCTCCACATAAACTTTATTTATCATTTCTTTAAGGTTACTGGTCATATTATTGAACCCGTCACTCAGGTCTTTTAGTTCGTCATTTGTCTTAGATTCATATTTAACGTCCAAATTGCCTTTTGCAACAATTTTTACAAGTTTCGTCATTTCTCTGATGGGTTTTGTGATTTTGGATGAAATAAAAAATGATACTAAGGAGGAGAGTATTATTACTATTATTCCTACCATAATAGCCGTAGTTTTTATACTGCCTGTTTGTTGTAGCACCTCCTTGAGCGGTATTGAAGCAACCACTTTCCATCCCGTCTTAGCAGAAGTATTAAATATTAATACATTTTTCAGCCCATCCCTTTGTATATATGAATAACCATTATCTTTCTCTTTAATAATATTTAAAACGGACTCTTCTATTTTTTCTGAAATAATTCCTCTTTCAGAAGACGTCATTATCTTTCCTTCTTTGTCAATTATAAAAATTTTTCCGTTATTTCCTAATTTAATGCTTTTAATATATTCAAATAGCGTATCTTCTCCCAAATCTACAGTAAGTATGCCTTTTATTCCAGGTTGAAACGAGTCTTTGAAGCTCCTTATACCTGAGAATATTTTTAATTTCTGCTGTCTGTCTGACTGGTAATAAATCTGAGAGTAAATACTGCTCCAGTGAATCTTATTATCTTCTATCTGATTGAAATCTATCAAGTTTTCCTGTTTTAAGTCCTCGATACTATTAATATTGCTTGTAAGAGGGAAATGATACACATCTCCATCAGTTCCAAAATAATGTATTGCAAGCAAATCCCCCTCAGTAACAGTCAAATTCTGTACCTGCTCGGCAAAAAGCCTGGGATAATTTATATTTTCTCCATAATCTTTTGTTAAAATCTTTACTATTTCAGGGTTTATTGAAATATACAACGAATACTTGTCGATTTTATCTAAAAACATGTCAATTCTATTTAAGCCATCAGCTATAGTCCTATCTGATAAGGTAATATAGTTTTTTTCTATAATTGAAGAAGCCACCCAAAATACAAAGTAGCTAAAAAAAGACGTCAAAGTAATATTTATAATAATGAAAGCTATCATGATTTTGGAATTAATACTTTTCATTTAATATTCCTTTAATTTAATTAAAAAACTTAAAAAATATTTACTATAATTATACAACATTAGCCATTTGGAGTACAACCTATCTTTAACCTTTTATTCCTGAGAATGCTATGTTTTCTACATAATATTTCTGTAAAATTATAAATAGTATTATCATTGGGAGTGCACTCACAACAACCCCTGCAAACATTACTCCCCAATTTGTTCTAAACATTTGACCTGTGATAACATATACAAGTGCAACCTGTAGCATATTCATTTTTTCCGAATTTACTACTGTATAAGCCCATAAGAAGTTATCCCATTGTCCTAAGAAGGTTATTATTCCAAGAGTAACCATTGGAGCCTTTACCAGCGGCAACATAATAGAGGTGTAGATTTTAAACTTATTTGCCCCATCAACTATTGCTGCCTCTTCAAGTGAATTAGGAATTTCTTCAAA
Organism: Ruminiclostridium sp.; assembly: GCA_036507975.1. Taxonomy (GTDB): domain Bacteria; phylum Bacillota; class Clostridia; order Acetivibrionales; family DSM-1351; genus Ruminiclostridium. The sequence continues at coordinate 447 of DATCID010000044.1, read as the reverse complement.
AAACTGCCTGAAAAAGAATATACCATATGCTGAAGCAGCCGCAGGAACAATCAACGCCCAGTAAGTACCCACCATATTTAACTGTCTTACGGTATGATATAGAGGTATGACAAGAACTTCAAACGGAACAATATATGTCAATAAAAGTAATGCAAATAAAGTGTTTTTTCCTTTAAACTTCAATCTTGCAAACGCGTATCCTGCCATGGAATTTAGTATCAATGCCGACAAAGTAACCGCTACGGCAACGAAAATCGTATTAAACATAACCCTTACAAGATTCATCCTTACCCCAACTTCAATATAGCTGGCGAAGGTAAATTTTGTTGGTATGAAACTTCCGATAAGCCCAGTATTCTTTCCTATCAAGCTGCTCTCTTGTAATGAATTTGCTATTATCCATATATATGGGATTATAACTACAACCGTCAGAATAGTCAGTATAAT
>DATCID010000043.1:0-32723 GCA_036507975.1 Ruminiclostridium sp. | reverse complement strand
CCACTTCGCAGGGCACTCCAATGAATGGTGTCAATAACATTATAAAGGAAATGGGGATTAATTTGAGCTTGTAACGCAGTGAGCTCTGCTTCCTGTTCTTTAATTTGAAGTATATATGTTTGCTCAATAAGTTTTTTATTCTCTTGAACCATTGAGTTAAATACTCTGCCTAGAGTACCAATCTCATCATTATATTTAAGTGAAACATTCGAATCAAAATCTCCCGCCGAAAACTTCATCATTGAATGTGTTAGATTTTTGATTGGTTTTGTTAAAAATCCGGAGATAAACATTAATAGTGGCAAAAGCAAAAGCACAAAAAGAGTTACAGCAAAAAGAACATAAATCATTGTTCCCTGTAGACTCCAATTGAGTGATCTATAAGGGAAGGCAATACATGTAATAAAGTCGGTATTTGCCAACCTATCATAACTAACCTGCATTAGAGAACCATCAATTGTGGTTATAAATTCTCCTTTGAAGTTCAATGCTTTTCCTAAAATTGAATTCTTCTCAGCTACATTTAAATGCAATGAAGGTTTTTTAAAGATCTCATTTCCTTTGCTATCAAGCATAAATAAATTACCTTGAGATATTTTTTCGTTGTTATCATCGCTTATGATTTTTCTACTATCAATTGTAATAGCGAGTACTCCAATAGGTTTTAGCGTGTTAGTGTCCTTCACAACACGCCAAAGTACAATTTTAGGAGTTTTTTCAGAAAGCATATATTTTTGTTGACCTACATCAATAAATTCCCATTCGTAGTTTGCTTCTCCAGATATTAGTCTATGAAAGGGCCTCTCTTCTCCTAATTCATTTTGATTTAAAGGCGCAGTTGAAGTATCAGTGGTTAAAAAGTTTATTGGTTCACCCTTCAAATTATAAAAAACCAAACTATTAGTATCTGTATGAGTTACAATTAATCTTATTGATGTACTAGGAAGTTGAGCGCTAACAATGACCGTTTTTCCGTTTAGTAAATTTTGCACGTCTGGAGTAATGCAAAAGTAGTCCGTAAGATTGAACACTGATTTTTGAATTTTAGAAATTGAGCTGTTAATCTGCGTTGCTGTATCTAAACGGGATACCAAAAGCTCAGCCGCTAAATACTTTGAAGAAAGATAGACTAATACAATGGAAAGAGTTATGAACATGAAAATTATTGCCGAATAAATAATTATTACAAATTTTTTACCAATACTCATATTCATCAACTTATTCCACAAATTTTTCATATAATCCACCATAGTATTATTTTTCTTTATCATAACAATTTTATCGTATTAAGTAAATATATAAAAGTATCCTTAAAATTGATAATAATATATTATTATCAATATCATAAAATTACAATCCTTATCCTAAAATCCTGGGTTTTGTTTTGTTTTTTATACTGTAATATTAGTATGTAATCTAAAAAATCAATTTAGGAGGATTTTATAAGATGAAAGCAAAAAGAATTTTAGCAACTATCACTGCGATTACTTTGATGGTAACCATCACGGCTTGTGGTAATACAACAAAAACACCGACTGATACTCAAAGTACGGCAGCTGAAACATCGGTCACAAGCAAAGCGGTAACTTTAAAGATGTTTTCGAACGTTCCAGACAGAACCACAGGTTTGGGGCTACTAGAGGAAACAAATCTGATTTCCTTTAAGGCAGCAAATCCAAATGTAACAATTGAGACGGAATTTCTGCAAGACGAGCCATATAAAATGAAGCTGCAAACATATATGCAGTCTGGAAATATGCCAGATCTTTGGATGCAATGGGGTTCACCCGCATTGCTAGGACCAATAGTAAACGGAAACTATGCAGTTGTATTAAATCCTGATGACTACAAGGATTACAATTTTGTTGCAGGTGCGCTAGATGGTTTTACAGTTGACGGAAAGCTATATGGACTTCCTAAAAATGCTGATTTCTGGCTAATGTACTATAATGAAAAAATTCTAGCTGACAATGGAATAGAGATACCAAAGACAACAGACGACTATATTGCTGCAGCTGCTAAGCTAAAAGCAAAGGGTATAGCATGTGTATCTCTAGCTGGAAAAGACAAGTGGCCAACAGGTTTAATTCTGCAAAACCTTATTGTAAGACAAACTGGAGATCCACTTGTGTTTACAAATGCAGTTAAAACAGGTACAACTTCAGGGAATGCTGATATAGATGCCGCAATAATTGAACTTATAAGATTAATTGATAACGGTGTATTCCAACCATCATATAATGCAGACGATTATGGAACAGCCAAAAACTTGTTTATACAAGGTAAAGCCGCTATGTTTGTGATGGGCTCATGGGAAATGGGAATGGCTGCTGACCAAACAATTCCTGAAGAAGTGAGATCACATATACGCGCTACGAAGTTTCCAGTTATTAAGGGTGCAAAAGGAACAGAAAATGATATAGCTATGTGGTATGGTGGGGGGTATTCGGTATCTGATAAATCAGCAGTGAAGGATACGGCTATAAAACTATTAAATCACCTACTTTCACCAGAAAACTATGCCAAGAATGCTTGGCAGAAACAAATAGTTATTCCACCAATGAAGTATGATCAATATCTCACGGGTTCAGAGAATGCACTGCAAAAAGATTTAACTAAAATAATGACTGAGGCTACAGCATCTACTGGAGATGAATATAGCAACTATTTCAACCCTTCATTCAAAAATGACAGTGAAAATCTCATGCTTGAACTGGGTGGTAAGCTTGTTGATTCAAAAGAATTTACAAAAAGGCTTGATGCTTATGCAAAGGAAGCTATTGGAAAATAATTTGATTAATATGGGAGGGCTAGATTATTCTTGCCCTCTCAGTATTGAAAATGAATTAATTGCGAGGGGATAAATTATGCACAAGGTTCTAGGTGATAAAAGGACAATATTTTTTCTTGTGTTTCCGGGTATTTTTCTAATGTTTGCAGGCATACTTTTCCCTATCTTAATGAGTGGATATTTAAGCCTTACAGATATGCAAGATGGCTCAGTTGCTGTTTTTGTAGGTCTAAAAAACTATATTAAAATATTTACAAGTGATAAAACCTTTTGGGTTTCAATTTTTCATGCACTTATCCTTGGGGTTTCACTTATTCTTATACAGCATCCTATATGTATTACCTTTGCTCTAATGCTTGACAAAATAGGCGGCAAGGCGGAAAAGATTTTTAGGATACTATTTTTTGTACCATGTGTAATTTCTGTGGTAGTAACATCAAAAATGTGGATTAATATTTTAAATCCTACCTTTGGACTTATGAATAAGCTGCTTGCGCTACTGGGACTTGAATCGTTCCAAAGGAATTGGTTGTCAGATCCTAAAACTGTTCTAGGCTGCGTAATGTTTATTATTATGTGGCAGGGGTTTGGATATGGAATGCTTATTTATTATGCTGGAATAAAGGGTATCTCAAACGATGTTGTTGAAGCCTGTAAAATAGATGGTGCTATCGGTATTAAGAAATTCTTTTATGTGACCTTTCCTATGTTACTCCCAGTTGTAAAGGTCAGTGTAACATTGGCAATGATTAGTGCTTTAAAACAGATGGAATCAGTTTACTTAATTACTGATGGGGGTCCTGGAGATAAGAGTCAATTTATAGCAAACTATTTGTATCAACAAGCATTTAGGGGCTTTAAATATGGTTATGCAAATGCTATTTCAGTAGTCTTTGTAATAATATGTCTAGTTGCTACAGGTTTGTACAATAAGTTTATCAAAGTTGAAGATATTTAAGGAGGTGGTTATTATTAATAATAATAATAACAATATTGCTAAAGTTAAAACAAGAATTACAAAGTCGATTATTTGGATGATAATGATACTTTTTGCAATAGTTCAGTTTTTCCCTCTAGTATGGGTTATTAACTTCTCATTGACTAAAGATAGTCAGGTTTTTGCATCTAATATTTTGGTAATGCCAAAACCACCACAATGGGGAAATTATGCTCTAGCTTGGATAAATGGAGCTATATTGAAAAATACTCTTAATAGTCTTATGGTAGTTACAGTTACTATTGTTTTAACAGTTCTAATATCATTAACACTTGGTTATGGATTTACTCGTATGAGGTGGAAGCTCTCACAAACAACGCTTACAATTGTCTTACTAGGTATGATGATACCAATTCACACAACCTTGCTTCCTAACTTCTTAATATTTCAAAAAGCAGGTATTTTAGATACCTCACTTGCTTTAATAATACCATATGTAGCTTTTTCTATACCACTTGGTGTTTTTATAATGACAGGCTTTATGTATTCGATACCAGTTGCGCTTGAAGAAGCCGCAGTTATGGATGGTTGTGGAGTTATGCGGATAATATTTCAGATAGTATTCCCAATTACAAAGGCGGCAACTGCAACAATATGTGTTATGACATTTATTAATAACTGGAATGAATTTATTATGGCTGCAACTTTTCTGAGCTCATCTAAATGGAAAACACTACCGTTTTCTGTATATGAGTTTGCAGGACAATATGTATCACGCTATGCGGTGCAGTTTGCGGTAATGGTATTGTCGGCTTTACCTGCATTAATTGTTTACGCTTTTTTAAATGAACAAATTACAAAGGGAGTTACCTTTGGAGCTGTTAAGGGTTGAATTTTTACTTTATTTATATAGCTGCTGGGTATGCAAATATAGGCTAATAGGGGATGATTTAAATGGTTGACAAAATTTCAAATCATGATATAAAAATATTAAAAGTATTAGCAGTTAAGGTTAAGGAACGTGCGGATCTACCAGTTATGGATTCTAGAAGGAAACTATGGAACAGCTTAAATAAGCTAGAAGCAAAGAGACCAATGATTCTCTGTTCTCCAGAAGGAGCCTGGAAAGAAATAATCACAAATAAATCATTATATTGTGAAGGTAAGCTGGCAAGGGAATGGGAAAATGAATTACTACAACAGCTTTTTTGGTGTGATAATCTAAAGGATGATTGGATAGTTGAACCATATTTTGATGTACCATATAGCGTAGACCTCGGCAACTACGGAGTTAATACAATTGATGAGCATAAATCAGCGAAAAATGGTAGCTATAGTTGTTCCGTTAAACTCGAAAGCTTAGAAAATTTATTGCCAAATATTCGGCGTAGAGAATTTTCTGTGGATAGAATAAAAACCTCATTACTTACTGAACAGGCAAATGATATTTTTAGAGATATACTCTCAGTTAGGAACAAGGGCTCATATTGGTGGACTGCTGGGTTAACATGGAACGCGATTACTCTTATAGGTCTTGAAAATCTTATGCTATTCATGTACGACGAACCGGATGAATTGCACAAATTGATGGCCTTTTTAGCTGATGATTTTAATAGTATGTTAGATTGGTTTGAAAAGGAAGATCTACTCTCTCTGAATAATGGAGGTAACTTAGTAGGTTCTGGTTCTATTGGAGTTTATGATGAAATTGGTAAACACAACAGCAAGATAACATGTAATGACATATGGGGATTGTCTGAGTCACAGGAAACGATAGGAATTTCTCCCGACATGTTTGGTGAGTTCATTTTTAAAAATCAACTAAATATTATAAACCGGTTTGGGCTAGCTTATTATGGTTGTTGCGAGCCTGTTGAGAAGCGCTGGAAGTATATAAAGCAGATAAAGAATTTGAGGGCGGTATCTGTATCTCCTTGGAGTAATATTGAGCAAATGGCAGAAATCCTTAAAAAAGATTATGTTTATTGCCGTAAGGTAAACCCTTCACCTATTTGTGTAGGCTTTGATGAGCAGGTTGTAAGGGAGGATATAAGGAAAACTATTGCTGCTGCAAAGGATTGCAACTTAGCTATAATTTTAAAAGATACTCACACCGTAGAAAATCATCCTGAAAGACTTTCTAGATGGGTAGAAATTGCGAGAGAAGAAATAGACGCAATTTATTAAAAATCTACATAAAGCCATTCAACATTATTAAGGTCTAGATAGGGCAGATACCGTGTTAATGGTATCTGCCCTATCTAGTGCCAATAAAAGAATTATGAGAATTTTGTTACTTATAAAGCGTCATTTCTCTGAACGCAGTTTCAATATTCTCCAGTGGAACTCCTGGCATTATTCCATTGCCCATTGCAAGGAGCAGTCCACCCTCAGGGTTATATAAAGTATCAATTAATTTTCGTACACCCTTTTGAACTTCTTCAGTAGTACCTTCTGGGAGTAAATGCTGCACATCAACTCCGGCTAAAAAGGAAATACGGTCACCATAGTTTTTGGCTGTCTCAAGTTCATCCATGCAGCCCCTTTGAACAGGATGAAAAACATCTAGTCCAGCCTCAATAAGATATTCCATCAGCTTAGTGTTATCTCCACAAGAATGTAGAAATACGTGCATTCCTTGGCTATGAGCATATGAAATGAAATCCTTGTAAAGAGGGAAGTATAGTTCTTTAAATATGGCTGGTGACATCATTGGACCTTTTTGATGTCCCAAATCGTCTGAGGTGAAGATACCATCGAATCCAAGGGCTTTGTATTTATCCACGATAACCTTGGAGAATTCCAGCACTTTCTGACCAAGAATTTTTAGCTCGTCCATATTGTCATAGTAATCTATCATCAAGTTTTCCATACCTCTAATGGTCCAGAAACGTTCATGAAACAATCTCCACCAGCAACCTAACTTGTAACGCCCTCCTACCAATGGGAGCTGCGCTTTAACCTCGTCAAAATTTCCTGGTTCATTGGGATCTGGAAAATCCTCAAGAAACATATCAAGCTCTGACCAATCAGGAAGTAGCACCACCGATTCTCCGATGCTATGCTTTTCTTCACTACTGTAATTATCCTTATAGCCCAACCTATAAGATTTATTCCCATTTGCCGATACATCATAGCCTGGTTCCTGATACCACGCACAAAAAATATCCTCTGGATATTGATCTGCCATAGTATTTAGTTTAGACCCAATTTTTTCTTCCAGTCCGTTGCCCCACCATTTGTGAAATACAACAGGTATTTTTGAACCACCCTTGCGTTCTATTGCATTAATAACCTCTTCCCTAGTTAACGGTTCACGCATCATTTATATACACCCCTTAAAAATTTAACTCATTCTAATTTTAATTTATTCTAGCATTTTTATATCTAAAGTTAATTATACTTAATTCTAGAGAATAATATAATAAAATAAATTAATATTTACTTCACTATATTACTTGAATTTGTTATAATTTCGTTAGAAGGAATATGAGGAAGGTTGATTATAGATGAAACCTATACAACTAAACGACATTTATCCATATGTTATAACCTGTACTAATGTTAACGAGAAGAATTGTCCTCCTAGAGGTACATTATACGAAGAACGTCGAGTCAAATGGTACGAATTGGAGCTGATTCTATGGGGTGAAGGTTACATTATTACAAAAGATATCAAGATACCTGTAAAAAAAGGAGATTTACTGTTTAGGACGCCTGGAATGAAGGTGCAGGGCATCCCTCCATACTACTGTTATTTGATAGTATTTGATTTAGTATATTCTCCCCAAAAGGTAAGTAGCTATGCAGAGCCCGATTGTTTAAACAATATCTTGGAGGTATCTGACACGTCAACTTGTGCTAGCGAGTATGATCTACCCGATGTAATGAATTTTCCTCAAATTTCACGACTTGAAGACCTCTTCAGAAATGTGTACCAGCATTACTTAAATGATAGCCGTGAAAGTCAGTTCCACCTTAGAACTTATCTTATGCAGATTTTAATGTTCACTTATACTGAGTGGATGAAGGTTAGAGTACTGCAAAATCCTAGCCGCTCCATACTGACCAACTATCCTAAAGTCATGGAGGTAAGGAGGTATATTGATAATAATCTTCAAAACAGGATAAGACTGCAGGAATTGGCTGATATAGCTGGTTTGAGTCCGAACTTTCTTTGCAATATATTTAAAAGGATTGTTGGAGTTAATATCATCGAATATATCAACGATTGTAAAATCAATTCTGCAAAAAAAATCTTGATGGATACAAACAAATGTGTAAAGGAGATTTCGTTTGATTTAGGTTTTGAAAACGACACATATTTTTATACACTATTTAAGAAGAAGGAAGGCCTTAGCCCTTTAGAATATAGGGAGTGCCATAGGCAAATACTGGGTCAGTAATAACCCTCGACACAAGAGCCATGTAGAATATAATCCTGACGATTATATGTAGTGTAATGATGAATTTATCCGATGTCTATGATTTAGAGGAATTAAAAATTCCCCCTTAATCAAAGAACTTTGTTTATATTTTAAAACGATTTTCTATGTGATATAATATAACAAAGTGCTTTTTGAAGGAGGATGATAACATGGACAATGACGAATTACTGTTAAAAATTAAAGATATGTTTGATACAAAGGTTGATGAGGTTAAAAGGCATATGGAAGTTATCGTCGAAAACCTTGAAAGTAAGGTTCAGATTGTAGCAGAGGGTCATGACATTCTAAATAGGAAAATTGATACAGTTGATAAAAAAATTGATGCAGTTGACAAAAAAGTTGATGCAGTTGACAAAAAAGTTGAAGATTTAAAGAGAGATATGGTTGTGGTCAAGGACTATATAATCGGTGTTGATACCAAATTGAATGAGCATGAAATTATACTCAAGCGAGTGAAGTAATATATTGTATTCTAACGTGCTCCAGCTCCAGAATTCACTCTGGAGCATTTACTATTGATAGAAAACGATGGTACTTTAGATGAAAATGGAAGAAGAGTTAACAGAATTTTTGGCAGGGAAATATGATACTAACAATTAAACAGTAAAAAGGATTTGGAAAAGAGAAAATTATGGATTTTAATAAGGAACTTGAGAAATATGACTTTTTAGAAATTGATATGGATTTAGAAGACTCAAACGATGAAGTAATGTTATTACTAAATATCTTTAATTCCAATATTAAACGACTTAGCAAGGAACAAAATAAATCAAATATGGCAATTGAGGAGTTATTAGAGATAGTTGAAGAAGAAAGTGCTAATAACAATGAATACAATGTAGGTCTTGCGGAATCACAAATGAGTAGTTCTAAGCTGAAAATTAAAAATAGTGAGCTAAAGAATATGATTATTGAGATGATGGATAAAATAGAAGTTATGTACAAAGGCATTTGCTCAGATTCCCAAAATGCTCTTGCTATAGAAGTTAAAAGAATATGGGAAAGCCTAAAAGAATGCCTTCCCACTGTTGGAATTAATATTATTGATAAAGAAAACATCCCATTTAACTCACAAATTCATACAATAATTGAAACAAGAACAGATTTATACAATCCAGATCACACTGTTTTAGAAGTTTTAAAATGCGGTTATATATATGAAAATAGTGATGTCAAAAAGGCTAAAATAATTGTTAATAAAGTAGATGATTTGGATGCTTGTAATGAAAGAATATAAAGAAACGGAGAATGCATAAATGGGAAGAATAGTTGGAATAGATTTAGGAACATCAACCTCGGAGATATCAATTTTAGTGGAGGGTAAACCTTTTGTGATACCAAATTCAAATGGAGAAACAATTATACCTTCAATAGTTGGGATAAATGACGAGGGACAAATAATTGTTGGAAAAGAAGCAAGAGAGCAGCTTTTATTAAAACCTGAAGACACAATAATGGAAGTCAAAAGACTTATGGGGTCTGATGTAAAAGTAAAAATGGCGGGAAAAGAATATACACCTCAAGAGGTTTCAGCATACATATTGACGTATCTTACAAACTTTGCTTCCGAGTATTTGGGGGAAAAAATTGAAAGGGCAGTTATAACTGTTCCAGCATTTTTTACTGATGAGCAAAGAAGAGCAACTGTTGAGGCTGGAAAGCTTGCTGGACTGAAGGTTGAGCGTATAATTAATGAACCTACAGCAGCATCACTTGATTATGGAATAGATCATATGGAAGAATGTAAAAATGTTCTAGTTTATGACTTGGGCGGGGGAACCCTTGATGTTACAGTGCTTGAAATGTTCGAAGGAGTTATGGAAGTGAAGGCAAGCAGTGGTAACAATAAATTGGGTGGCAAGGACTTTGACGAAATTTTAATTAAGTATTTTCTTCAGAAATTCAAAGGCAAGCATAATATAGATGTGAGCAATGATATTCGGGCAATGATGAGACTTAAAGAATCATCGGAACAATGCAAGATTGCTTTGAGCAAACATGAAATATTTGAATTGGTGCTTCCATTTTTTGCGAATGTCAATGGAAGGCCAGTTTCGTTGGAAGAAACAGTTACAAGAGAATCATTTGAAACTTTAATAAAACCACAAATAGATTCAACCTCAGTACAAATTAATTCTGCTTTATTAGATGCTGGTCTAAAACCCATAGATATTGATTTAGTGATACTGGTAGGAGGTTCTACAAGAATTCCATATGTTAGAAAATTGGTGGGTAGAGTTATGGGAAGTGTTCCTGGAACTCTTTTAGATCCTGATATGGCTGTGGTAAGGGGAGCATGTATACAGGCAGCGATTCTGAACCAAGAGTTAGATGCAGACAGAGATATTTTAGTAACGGATGTTTGCCCGTACACACTTGGTGTAGCTATTTTGGATGAAGTGAGCGGCATGATTATGAAAGATGTTTTTGACATTATTATTCCAAGGAACATTACAATTCCAGTGATTAGGGAAAAAATATATAAAACATGTGCTGACTATCAAACAAAGGTGGAAATAAAGGTATATCAAGGTGAATATAGGAAAGCTTCAAGCAATAATTCTCTTGGAAGTTTTATGATTGAGGGAATACCTGCTAAACCTGCCTTTGAAGAGAAAATAAAAGTAATATTTTCATATGATGTCAATGGCATTTTGAATGTTGAGGCAACTATACTGAGTAATGAGAAGAAGGCAAATATTACAGTTGTTACAGCAGGTTCTGAGATGAGGAAGGAAGTTGACTTAACAAACTGGAAAAAGGCACCAAATTCAAAAAAATATAGAGTTGTAATAACTAAGGCACAAAGAGTATTAGAAAATGACCAAGCTGGAGAGAATGCTTTAGAAATTGAAGATATTATTAGAGATATAAAAACTGCACTTATTGAAGGAAAAGATGATGAGCTTTTAGCTGAACTAATTGAAGATTTAGAGCAGATATTATTTGACTTGGACGAAGAGGATAATTCCGATGACGATGACTGAACAGCTCCATAACATATATTATAATCAAGCTTTACAATATATTATAGACCATAATCTTGAAGAAGGTAAAAGAAAGCTTATTAAGGCTATCACTTTTGATAATAATCAAACTACAACATGGAACTTACTGGGGCTAATTTATTATAAACTGGGGAAGCTCACAAGTGCACAATATTGTTGGAAGGAAAGCATAGAGCTAAGCAGAGAAGATGATAAGGCTATATATTATATTAAGGAATGTGAACAAGAAGTCCAAATAATCGAGGCTATTTTATCTAAATTAAATAATTTAATAAGGGCTAGAGATTTCAAAAAGGCTAAAAAAGTTATAGGTGAAATACCAGAACAAATAGCAAATAAAGTAGATATTCTTAATTATTTTGGACTTGTTATGATTATGGGTTCAGATATAGAAAGAGCAAGAGGTTATTGGATGAAATCTTTAAATATATCTGTTGGAGGAATGGCACCAATTTATTTAGCTAAGTCTTTTTCACAAAAAAAGTTAAATGAAACAAGAATGAATTTTATTAATTATTTGAAAAGGAAATTAGGAATATGAAGAATTTTTACGGAGTGTTGGAGATAGAGGCTACAGCATTGAAGACCGAAATTAAGAGAGCATATTTTAAGTCGGTGAGAAAGTTTCAACCCGAAAGATATCCTAAAGAATTTATGGAAATTCGTGAAGCATACGAAACTCTATATGACGAAAGCAGACGAAGTCAATATGATAACATGGTAAATATGCCGGCTATAGTTTCTAGCTACTATGAGGCTGCTTTAGCTGAATTGCAACAAGACAATCCAACTAAAAGCATAAAGTTATTAGAGAAAGTTACCAAAGTTTATCCTTGTTTCAGCATTATTAATGCATTATTGGGTGATGCCTATATTGCCAACGAAAATACTGGAAAAGCAATCAAAATATTTGAAAAATTAGTAGAGCAAGAACCAAAAAATTCAGCTTTTGCTGGTAAACTTGCAAATAGCTATTTTGAAAGGGGATGGCACAATAAAGCTATAGATAAGTATAATTTTGCCTTAAAGTTGGATGAAGATAATATTTCCTTATGGCTTGCTCTTATAAGCTGCTATATGCAAGAACATGATCTAATGAGTGCAAATAAAATTATTCATTTAGGTCTACAGACTAGTATTAAGAATGATTGGGATGGAACAGAATTGTATTTTAATGCATTACATATAGATTTAATTTTGGAAGACTTAAAAACAGCTAAAAAGCATATGACTAAGTTACAAGCTCTAGCAAATAAGGATGACATATCACGTTCAAATGTAGCATGGTTTTTAGCACACCTTTCAGAGATAGCAAGATCCATAGGGAGGAATGATTTCTATAAAATATTTATAGCTTTAGCTACGAAAATTCTTCCAGAGGATGTAGACCTAACAGAATTTAAAGAAAAAGAAGATAAAGAGGCTGAAATAGATATTCTTTTTGAGCAGTTAGACAATGATGATAACTTTGATGAACTTTTATATGATGCATTGGATTTTTTCAATGTGAGGTGTGAGGATCCTGAATGCGGAGAGTGTGTTACAACTAGGTTAAACTATGAAATTGGATTAGCTACTGAGATGAAGAGTATAAAGCCACAATTAATTAAGCTAAAAAGAGAATATCCAAAACTTTATGATCTCAACAGCAGTTTATTTGACGAAATTTTAGCTACAAAAAATACAGCAGCGTATTATAATAAGCATAATGCTCAAATTTTAAGTATTACTAAAAAATTCAAGTCTATTATAGAACGAAAATATAATGAGTCATTGTGTGATGAGGAAGGGGAAGATACAGAAGATGAGTTCTTTTCAAAGAGTGAGCCAGTATTAAGAGATGAAAACAAGGTGGGTAGGAATGATCCTTGCCCATGTGGAAGTGGAAAAAAATACAAAAAATGCTGTGGGAAATGACTTAATAGCCCATCTGTTGCCCACTCTTAATAACGAAACAGAGCCAGCTTATGATAGTATAATGTACATTATGTATACTTGCATAGTGTTAGTTCAGAGGGGGTTTTCTGAACCCTAGTCGCACTTGCTTCAAAGAGTAGCATCACTATATTTGACAAGAAGAAAGTTACGTTGTATTCTGATGATATAAAAGTAGTAATATTAATTTATTTGCTGATTTGGAGAAGAGGACTTATGAAAAAGTATTTGTCTGGAAGTTGGGCTGTATTAAAAGACTATCTATTTGCTATGATTTTTTTCTATATATTTTTTGTGGGATTTTATTCAAAAGCTAGTCTTTTCTCAATATTGATTTTTATAATTATGTGTTTTCTTATATATGGTGAATTATCTCATCTCGTAGGGGTGGATAAGCGTAAATATGGTAGTGTCAAGTTTTATGATGGAGCAATATATGCTCTAATCGGTATAGCGCCTATTGTAATTATTCAGATAATTATTTCTCAATTAAATTTAAGCTCTGACGTAATAAATTTTGATGTTTTAAAGGTGAACCTAGTTAAGGGCTTTGTAGCACCAATGTTATTTATAGTGAAACTAGTGGGTTATTCTTCTATATGGGGCTATGTTTTAGCATGGACTACTATAGTTATAGCATCATTTTTGGGGTATTTTGCGGGATATAAGGGATTTGATTTGGATATGTTCATAAGAAGGCTTTTTGGTCTTCAACCAAGGAAGAAAAAACCTACAAAGAAGAATAGAAGGTATTAAACATGAATAAGAATGCTATTGTTTCTGAAAGCTACAACAAGTCGGTTGAAGCTGGATTTAACAGTTTTTTAGAAGAGCATGCCACTAGCGAAAATTGTGAAATAAAAGTTGATGAAGAAAAATTGATAGCAGAAATCGAAGAGGAATGGTTGAACAAAGAAATTGCTGAAATTGGCAATATTACGCCAAAAGAATATATTAGATCTTTTGTTTCCTTGGAAGCACTAGTGGAGTTCTTTATAAGTATAGCGTCTGTATCTGATGTAGGTGCGCCTGACATACTTATTGACAGGCTGAAGGAGTATGGCAAGCCTGCTGCAGACATGCTGTTTAACTTGATAAAGGAGTCATTGGGTTCGCAAGACCAGAGTATGAGCTTAGCAATTCCTCAGGCAGTATATGCAATTGGATGCATAAGAATTGATGAGTATAAAATCAAGTTGATTTCACTTTTGATTGATAGTTGTAAAGATGAAATGATCTCTGAAGCCATTTGTGCTGCTATTGCCTTGTATGATGACACTATTTTAGAAGATTTAATTAATACATTTAATGCTACAGATCAGGCTTTAGTGCAAGAGCACTTGCTCACATGCGTTGTGGAAATTTCTAAGGAGCACCGATCTGATGAGATTTTCTACTTTTTGAAAAATGCCTTTAGAGTAGTCTCAAATTTGAAACTCTCGGTTGAAGTCCTCGGAGATTATGGGGATGGAAGGGCAATACCTCTTTTAAGGGGATATGTCTTAAAGAACATAAAGGAAATGGATAAAGCTACATTTAACCACATGAGAGCAGTAATAAAAAAGCTTGGTGGAGAAATTGATGATTTAGTATATATAGATTAAAAATTTTAAACGAAAATTATTATTATGCGTGCTAAAAGAAGGGATGACCACATCCTTTCTTTTTTTATGTTATTTATGCATATCAGAAATAGTTGTGAATATCAATAGTAATAAGTACACTCAAAAAAACGACTAAAGGATGGTTTATATGATAGTTGTAATCCGTAAAAAAAACATATTATTCGTATCTCTTTTGCTTTTATTTTCCATTACAGTTTTTAGCATTGGGTTTGCAGTAGATTACTCAAAACCTGTTACTGTAACAAACGACCAAGCCGCTGGTGACCAAGTGGCAGTTAAGACTGTTATTCTGGATGCAGGACATGGTGGTGAGGATCCAGGTGCAGTTAGTGACTATAGTGGATTGAAGGAGAAGGATGTAAATTTAGCTATTGTAATGATGATAAAAACCCTTCTAGAAAAAGATAATTATAATGTTATTTTGACAAGGGATGCCGATCAACTTGTTTATACTACTGAAACAAAAAATATATTACAAAAGAGAAAAGAAGATTTAACGAGAAGAAAAAAAATCATGGATGAATCAAGTGCAGATATAGTGGTAAGTATTCATTTGAACAAGTTTCCACAAGCCCAATATCATGGAGCGCAGGTTTTCTTTCCTCCAAATTCACCTGATAGTCAGAAGCTTGCTAATGAGCTGCAAAACTCTGTAAGACTTAATGTTGATAATGCGAATGATCGAGCATCATTAGTAAAAAAAGATCCAATTATGATACTGAAAAATCTTAAAACTACAACAGTAGTGGTAGAGTGTGGCTTTTTATCCAACTCAGATGAAGAGAAAAAGTTGGCTACCGAGGATTATCAAAATAAACTAGCTGCAGCAATTAAAGGTGGAGTGGATAATTATTTTAAGACTAATAATAAAATAACTTCGGAGCCAGTTAAATAGAATAAAGAAAATTTTGTAATAAACAAAAGGACCTCATAATACGAATTAGTTTTATGAGGCCCTTTTGTTAAGAGAAAATCAGTTAACTATTTTTATCATTCTACACTAGGATAACTAAAGGATTCAATTTCTTCTCCACTGTTAGCATCTATAATAACGTTTTTATCGGCAAGAATGGTCCCAAATCGTGTTTTAACATTAATACCATGTAGTGTTACAATCCATACAGGATAATCTTTTAAAACAATTTCGGAAGGCAGTTGAGGAGTCTCTGTATCTGTGAAATTTACTAATACAGAAGTAACTTTTTTCGCGAATTTTAATTCGCTTTCTCCTTGTATGTTTTTTACAGCGGCGATGGTGTCCATTTTATTTAGTGCAACAGATTGAGTAATTTGTTTAGCCAGATATCCATGGTTCTTAAAATTGGGATTTTTCAATATTTCTTCAATAGAATCCTCTGCAGCCGAAATATTAATTGAACTGTCAATAATACCAGTAGTGATTGTGTTAGGTGCATTTTCAATGGTTTCTTTGCTGGGAACTTCTGAACCGATTTTGTTGCCATTACTTGCTAAAACACTTATTGCCAGACTGCCGATTAGCAAAATAGGTGTTAAAATAACGAAAAGTTTTTTCATATGATATCACACTCCTATTTGATTAGTATCTTGAATCCCAAATTTCCCAATTGGTTGAACCATTAACTGAAATATTATTTTTCATAGTAGAGAGAGTTTGTGATGTATACTTGTTATATATGGCGGAAATCCATGAATTAGAAGTAGTTTTATATTGGGCATTACCAATTGATACAGGATTGGTAACAGAACCGAGGCATTGGTCATTTGTATCATGAGTTTCGCCCATAATCTCCACCGCATTTCTGCTGAAAGGAATTGTTGATAAGCTGACTGTTCCAACAGAAGTGTCATTTATTACAAAATACATAGTAGATGAATCACACCCAACTTTAAAATCATTATTGCTTCCAGTAGTAGCTGTATTTAAGTCTTTAGTATACCAAGTTTGATTATCCCAGTAGGCATATTCATAAAAGTATTTTGGACTACTCCAAGTTGAAACTTTACGCCAACCTGCTTGTGCAAATCTTGTACTTGTTGAACCATCTAAAGTCATTACCCACGCACTTACGCTATTGTCCGAATCAGAACCATAAACATAAGGATTTTGTGTCTCAATAGTACCTGCCGCACCATTATTATTAATACTTATGTACCCTCCATTAAAATCATATTCTACAGTAGCATATGTGAATATAACAGATATAGAAACTAGTACTACAATAACGGAAAATGATATACGCATTTTAAATTTCATAGTATTTTACCTCCTTACATTATAATATATTTGATCTAAATATAGCAATTTCTGAACAGAAGTTTATGAACTCTTTATATGTCAACTGCTATGCTACTTTACAATTTTGTATTGTGGAGAGCATGATTACCTCCTCTTTGTTAATTTATAACTCTTCTTATTTTTACATTTTTATTATGTTACATACAGAAAAAGTTAAAATATGCCAATAGTCCTATCTTTTATAAAATTAAATGAATTTTTACAGTATGTGTGAATAAATTTCATTATTTAAAGACTATGTTTTCATAAATGAATGACATTATGAGAGAATCAAATATTACACTAGTTCAAAAAAATATGTAGATGGATGGGCGCATATTTTGTTATAATGAATATTAATAGCCTTAAAAATATTAAATCAAATTTCTTAGTTGGAATTTATTAATCTAAATATCGATGGTAGATGCATTCTCATGGGATACAGCTACCATCGGTGTGAAAATTGATTATAACTGGGGAAGTTGAACTATTTAACAAAATGGAGAGTTAACGTGATCATACTTAATTGTAATAATATAGATTTTTCATATGGGACAGAAGTCATAATTCAAAATATATCATTTAGCCTGCAGGAAAATGATAAGGTAGGTTTGGTTGGTGTTAATGGTGCAGGAAAGTCCACTTTGTTCAAGATATTAATGGGAGAACTAAATCAAGAAAATGGAGAAGTCTTTATTTCAAAAGAACTTGTTCTAGCATATCTAAAGCAGAACGCTGCTCTAAACTCTGAAAATACGCTTTGGGATGAGCTCCTTGAAGTTTTTAAAGAGATTGTAGATATGGAAAATTCCATCAATAGAATTGAAAAGGAAATAAGCACAACATCTAACCAAGAAAAACTGTCGTCGCTTATGAAGGAATACAGTAGATTAACAGAGAGATTTTCTTATCTTGGAGGATACGAGTACAATAGCCGTGTCAGAGGAGTGCTTCGAGGACTAGGCTTTGATGATAGCGAATTTGGAAGCAAAGTAAATATTTTGAGTGGTGGTCAAAAAACAAGGTTAGCACTGGCAAAGGTGCTTCTTGAAGAGCCAGATATATTACTGCTTGACGAACCTACAAACCATCTGGATATTGCTGCTGTTGAGTGGTTAGAGGAATATTTGAAGAGCTATAAGAAATGCCTACTAATAATCTCCCATGACAGATACTTCCTTGATTCTGTTACAAATAGGACAATTGAGCTAGAGAACTGTAACAGCACGGTTTACAACTGTAATTATTCAGCTTATGTTAAACAGAAAGCCAGTAATAGGGAGATACAAGAAAAACATTACCAGCAGCAACAGAAGGAAATTAACCGTCAGGAAGCATATATTGAACAACAAAGAAAATGGAACAGAGAGAGAAATATTATTGCAGCTGAAAGCAGGCAAAAGGCTATTGATAGAATAGTTAAAATTGACAGACCTAATGAAGCACCGCAAAAGATTAGAATGAGATTCAATCAGGACGTACTCAGCAGTGGGAATGATGTATTAGAGGTTGACTCTGTCTCAAAAGCATTTGATGATAAAGAATTATTTAATAACGTTAGCTTCAAGATAAGAAAGGCTGAGAGGGTATTTCTACTAGGGCCAAATGGCTGTGGAAAATCTACATTACTCAAAATATTAGATGGAAAGTTAGAAGCAACCTCGGGCAAATTTAACTATGGAGCTAAGGTTAATCTTGGCTACTATGACCAGGAGATGTCGGATTTAAATGAGGAGAACACAGTACTAGATGAGGTCTGGAGTGTAAATCAAAAGCTCATTCAAACTGAAGTTAGAAGCGCACTTGCATCTTTTTTATTCACTGCTGAAGATGTTTTCAAAAAGATATCTGTTTTAAGTGGTGGGGAGAAGAGCCGGGTTTGCATGCTGAAACTTATTTTTTCGGACGCTAACTTTATAATATTGGATGAGCCTACAAATCATTTGGATATCAATTCTAGAGAAATTTTGGAGGAGGCATTAAATGATTATGAAGGTACAATGCTGATTGTTTCGCATGATAGATATTTCATTGATAAGCTTGCCACAAGGATAATTGATATTGGGACAAACCCTCCCGTAGATTGCATGGGTAACTATTCGTTTTTTTCATCTCATTACAAAAAAACTGGAGCAAGTGAGAACAATTCCAATGATGAGATTAACATATCAGAGGGTAAGCAGATACATATTGCTACGAAAGAAGAACGCAGCAGAATTCGGAAACTGGAGAAGCAGCTGTCAGATGTTGAGAAGGAAATTGAGAATACTGAGAGACGGCTCAAGGATATAGAAAACGAAATGGTTGAATATGCGACAGATCATATAAAACTGATTGAGCTGAATGATGAAAAGCAGACAAGCGAGATGAAGCTAGAAGAATCATATATTGTGTGGACAGATGTAACTGAACAGCTTGAGCTGCAGTGAATTGGGATGGTATAAATAAAAGGTCTGACTCCGATGGAATTTCGAAATCAGACCTTTGTAGCATAAAATTTTAATTTAAAAATCTGCCTAATTGTTAGGGTGCGGTTTAAGAACAAAGTGTTTTATTCTAAATATTTTATTCATTTATAAGCTCAATAGCAAGACAGGAATTTTCTTCGGCTTTTGTTATTAGAGTTTCAACGGATTTTGCAAGATCGGACTTTATGGCTTCTCGGTTTTTCAAAATAAAATCAACTTTAGAACGCATTATATCAAAAGTTATATCCCTAACATTGCCAGCTGATGGTTGGTTAATATATTCCAGAAAGCCTTCAACCTTTGGTTGATAACTTATACCAATAAAGGGGACATTCATACAAGCTGCAAATATCAAGGCGTGAAGGCGCATTGCAATCATAATATCCAGTTTGCGTATAATGGCAAATGTTTCAGAAACAGAATGATTATTACTAATAATATGGCTATCTGTTTTCATTCTAGCCACAATGTTTCGTATTGTTATTATATCAGCGTTGTATTCCATAGGAATAAAAACAGGTGTCAGGTTGTATTTCATAAAAACATAGTCAGCTGTTTCGGCGATAGCCTGCTCATACTTAGCATGCTGATGTTTTTCAAAGCCCGGACATTTTCTTACAGAAAATCCTGCATATTTACCACCTAACGGTATTCCTTCACTAGCAAAAATTTCTTCAAGCAGTGTATCAGTGTCAATCTGTACCGCAAGAGCTGCATCAGCTGTAAGAACAATTTTTGGCTTTGTTATACCCATTTTTTTGAGCTCATTAAAAGATAATCTTTCTCTGACAGTTATGATATCAGCCATATTGAGTATTTTACGAGAATACTCGGTGTTCTTGAATTTATTAATTGGGCCTATACCGTTTGCATAAAACATGACTTTAAGCTTAAGCTTTTTTGCCAGCCAAGCTGCACCCAAATAAAACATGAGAGAGCGAGTGCTAGTGCTATCCTGAATAATATTACCTCCACCATAAATAAAGAGCTTTGCACGTCTCATTGAGGAATATACTGCAAAAATGTTTTTTCTATTAATGGTGCTAACACCGTAGTTCTGGTGGGTTTCCTCCGGTTTATTTGATAATACCAAAATAGATATATCAGGCTTTTGGCGTTTTAGGTTATCAACAATAGACCTTAACATGGCATCGTCGCCAACGTTACCAAACCCATAGTACCCTGAAATGATAGCATCATATTTTTGGCTTTTTGAAGAACTTAAAGTTCTATTTTTTGCTTTACTTAAAATATCTTTATGTATTGAATCATATATTTCTAGTTGAGTGCGACACATAGCGCTAAGTGAAAAATTTTCATATGCCTTTTGATATATTTTATCACCGAAATCCTTACGCTTTTCAGGATTTGAAGCAAGCTCTAATAGGTACTTTGAGAGCGTATTGTAGTCCAGTGGTTCAAAAAGATATCCATTTACACTAGAATCAATAAGATCTGGTATACCACCAACTCGACTGCTAATAGTTGATTTTGAAAAACGTGCGCCTTCTAGAATAGAGTAGGGAAAGCCTTCACTAATTGATGTTAATACACTTATATCTATTATACTCATCAATTCATATGGGTCATCAAGCCAACCGAGAAAAAACACATTGTTTTCTAAACCAAATTGAACTGCTTGAGACTTTAATGACTTATAATCCTCACCATCACCTCCGATAAGAAATTTGACATTAGGATTATTTTTAACAACTATTCTTGCAGCTTCTAAAAGTGTACCAATACCTTTTACGGGGGTCAACCTTGCGGCAATGCCAACAAGGATGTCGCTTTCCTTAAGAGAAATGTTATATTTGCAACAAAAGTCCGATTTAGAGTAGTTCCTATGAGACTTATTAAAATCTATGCCATTTAAAATTGTATATATTTGGTCATCCTCAAAACCTCGATTAACGAGCATCTTTCTGAAAGCTGAGGTGACTACTATGTAATAATCAAGTTTCCGAAGAGCCATAGCATTAAGAAAGCCTATCGTCATTCTTTTTGAAAGACTCTGCATATAATCGAGCTGATAATCACTATGCATTGTTGTAACAACAGGTACTCCACAGGCCTTCCTAATTGCTAATGCAAAAATATTGGCCTTAGAACCATGTGAATGAATTATATCAAAATGATTATTTTTAACATATATTATAGCGTTTCTAATATCTAATATAACATTTGCGGATTTAATAACTTCTACATTTATTCCCATTGCACTAGCTTCATCTGCAAAGGCTCCGGGTCTAAGACTCAAAATGGTAACATCTATAAAGGAAGTGAGTTCCTTTACAAGAGACAGAACATGCACCTTGGCCCCACCAACATCTCCGCCACCGATTATGTGCAAAACCTTCATTGTATTTCTCCTTTATATCTTTTGTAGAGTACAGAAGACTTCATCTGAACTAAGTCTTCTTTATTTTATCATGCATTTTAGTTTTTGACACTATTCATTTAGTGTGAACTTTGTTAAAGTAAAAAACTCATGATATATTGTTGCGTAATTATGGTATGATATAGTATATATAGTTAATATTTACATAAACACAATGCCGTTAGACTGCAGATAAACCAGTAGATATTGACAATAAAATAACAAAGATGATATAATATTTGCACAAATAGAGTTATGAGGTGAAGATTCTAATGGCTTCAAAGAAAATTTCTATGGCCGTAATAAAAAGGCTTCCCCGATATCATAGATTTCTAGATTATTTATTAGAGCTGGGAATTAAGAGAGTATCTTCTAAAGAATTGAGCACTAGAATGGGTATTACTGCTTCTCAAATCAGACAGGATTTAAATTGTTTTGGTGGTTTTGGTCAACAAGGCTATGGTTATAATGTTGAGTCGTTATTTAGTGAAATTGGTAATATCTTAGGTATCAACAAAACCTTCTATGCCATTATAATTGGTGCGGGAAACATGGGACGAGCACTTGCCAATTATGGAAATTTTGATAAAAGAGGTTTTAACATAATTGGAGTATTTGATGTGAACCCTGAGGTCATCGGTAAAAAAATAAATAATATGGAAGTAATGAGCTTAAACAATCTGGACGAGTTTATACTACAAAACAAGGTAGATATAGCTGTGCTCTGTATTCCATATAAGGAAACTGCTTCGATAGCTGATAGGGTTGCTAAGCTTGGAGTAAAAGGATTGTGGAACTTTTCGCCAATGGATTTGAAAATTCCATATGATGTCGTAGTAGAGAATGTTCATCTGAGTGATAGTCTAATGGTTTTAGGATATAAAATGAATGACAGATTTGAAAGATAATAAAATAAGCCGGCTTTCATTAAGCCGGCTCTCCCTAATTAAATCAGCTGGCACAAGCC
The DNA here is from genome assembly GCA_036507975.1 of Ruminiclostridium sp. Classification (GTDB taxonomy): domain Bacteria; phylum Bacillota; class Clostridia; order Acetivibrionales; family DSM-1351; genus Ruminiclostridium. Next base: position 9,907 of record DATCID010000043.1, on the reverse strand, counting down.
AGCTTTCCATAACTATTCACTTTTCACCATTCACTGCCTTTACTAGTCTTTTCTAAAAACCTTATAAGAAAAATCAGAAAGTATCTCAAAAGCTTTATCTGTATTTATTTGATCAGAGAGGGTAATTTTAAGGCAACCCTGTTCAAATTCACGGCTGTTTGAGACATTTATGTTCTTAATATTTATTTCATTGTTTCCAAGCAAAGTCGCTATCTTGCCAATAATACCAGGCTCATCTGTTACATCTACCAGTAGCTCAAAGTTCTTAGGTATAAGCCCCATTGATGTTGTCGAAAAGCTGTCTCTGAAGCTTTTAGCATTATCAAAAAAATGATAAATTTCTTTGTTGTTAGAGCTTTTTATATTTATTATCATTTCATCAACAATTTCTTTGCAATCATCAAGCAAATCAATTATTATGCTGCTATTACTTAAGACAATATTTTCCCACATACCGGGATTGGATGAGGCTATTCTTGTGATATCTTTAAAACCGCCAGCAGCCAACAGTTTTATCAAACCAGCATCCTTTTCGTTATTTCTTGCAAGTGTTACGAGCGCAGAGGCAATAATATGAGGTACATGACTTATGCATCCAGTCACAAGATCATGTTCTTCTGGCGTTACGATAATAGGAATGGCTCCAATGCCATTAAGTAGTGACTCCAAAGTAGAAATTGCATATTTTGTTGATGTTATAGTTGGTGTCAAAACATAGTATGCATTTTCAAATAAGTGAGCAAAAGCATTTGAATAACCAGATTTTTCAGTTCCAGCCATTGGGTGGCCACCAATAAAAATTGGTGGCTTTTCATGGGTTTTGATATATTGGCAAATTTCACTTTTGGTACTGGCCACATCTGTGATAATGCAATCTTCTCTGATTCTGCCAGATAGCTGCGTTATAAACTGCATAGTTTTCATAATGGGTGTGCAGATAAATATAATATCCGAGCTCCATACTTCATTACAACATTCACTAAAGCCTCTATCAATGACGCCCTCGACTTCTGCAAGCTTTAGTGATGTAGCGCAACTGTCAACTGCATATATTTTTAAGTTCTTATTCTCTTGGCGAAATGCCTTTGCTAGAGAACCTCCAATGAGTCCAATTCCAATAATAGAAATTATTTTAACCGCCATAAGTGAACTCTCTATCTAAGATTGGTGCAAGCTTGCTGATATCTTTGCAAAGCAAGTCAAAGTCTGTAGGGTTTAACTGTTGGGCAGCATCAGACATTGCTAACATGGGATTTGGGTGTACCTCTACTATTAGACCATCTGCGCCGGCTGCTATTGCTGCTCTAGAGAGCGGAATAACATACTTTGACTTCCCGGCTGCGTGGCTAGGATCTACAATAATGGGCAAATGACTCATGTTTTTAACGACAGGTACAGCACTTATATCAAGCGTGTTTCTAGTAGCTGTTTCAAAGGTTCTAATGCCTCTTTCACAAAGAACCACATCATAATTACCTTCGCTCATAATATATTCAGCTGCATTCAACCATTCATCTATGGTCGTTGCAGATCCGCGCTTCAAAAGAACAGGCTTCATAGATTTTCCAACTTCCTTCAAAAGCTGAAAATTTTGAACATTTCGTGCTCCGATTTGAAACATATCAACATAAGGAAATGCCATTTCAACGGCTTTATCACTGGTCACCTCAGTTATTATCTGTAGTCCGGTCTCTTTCTTTGCTTCCTGTAATAATCGGAGGCCTTCCTCTTCTAAGCCTTGAAAAGCATAGGGAGATGTTCTGGGCTTGAAAGCACCGCCACGTAGAAACTGAGCTCCAGATTTTTTGACTGCATGTGCAGCTTCCATTATTTGATCATAGCTTTCTACGGCACAGGGACCTGCCATTATAACTAATTCTTTTCCACCAATTTTTACTCCGTTTACATCCAGCACACTAGGCTCAGGCCTAAAGGTTTTGCCTGCAAGCTTAAAAGACTCAACAATAGGAACCAGCTTTTCTACACCAGGCATAAGCTCCAAGGGTATATCTCTAATAATACCTTTGTCGCCTATGATTCCAATAATAGTTCTTTCTGCTCCTTGAGAAATATGCACCCCCAAGCCAGAATTCTTTAAAATATTAACTACATCATCGATCTGCATCTGATTCGACTTGGAATTCATTACAATAATCATAAAAAATCAACTTCCCTTCTACCATTTTACTTTTTAAAGATTTAAAACACCATTCTACCGTATTACTAAAGCCATACAACTATATTATATAGCAACAACGGCAAAATATAAACAGAGTTCTTGGAATTATCGTGGACATTGGACAAATATCATAATAGTATTTTGAAAAGCATAAATTATTAACGGAATAATTTTTTTCTACTAAAAAAGGTAAAATACTATTATAAATAGAATAGATAATAATAAGCATTTGTAACAATTGCTTAAAATTAAATACTAGTTATATATAGTATTTGGATATATTGAATAAAAAATGCGTATTATTTATTGTTTGAGTTATTGCAGAAATACAGCCTTAAATCTACTCTGTTTGTCTTTTACACTTGCTTTTTGTACATATAGTTATGTCAAAAAGCAACGGGCATATTGCCCTTGAAATTTTGCTTTGGCTTTAGAAAGCAGTTTTATTATACAGGTGTGAAATGATTTAAAATAATAAGGGGGAATGATTATGAAGGAATATGCCGCGCAAAAACTACGGAATATTTGCCTCTTGTCCCATGGTAATGGAGGAAAAACTACCTTGGCCGAGGCTATGTTGTTCAATACTGGGGTGTTGGACAGATTTGGGAAGGTCGTTGATGGAACTACCACAACTGACTATGAGCCTGAGGAAATTAAAAGAAAAATATCTATTAGTACCGCTATGGCGCCATGTGAATGGCTGGACCATAAAATTAATGTAATTGATACTCCTGGTTATTTCGATTTTGTTGGAGAAGTTATGCAGGGTATACGTGTTGCTGATGGCGCAGTTATAGTTGTTTCTGCGAAGAGTGGTGTTTCTGTTGGAACAGAAAAATCATGGGAATATGCTAAAGAGCGAAATGTTGCCAGATTGTTCTTTGTTAACAAGATGGATGAAGAAAACGCAAATTTCTATGCTGCATTTGACAAGATGTTAGCTGCATTTGGAAGTAGTGTAATACCTTTACAACTTCCAATCTATGAGGCTGAAAAATATGTTGGTTATGTAGATATAATCAATATGACTGCGAAAAAATTCCAAAAGGATAAGCTAGTTGATACGAGGATCCCAGCGGATTTAACTGATAAGATTTCAAAAATAAAAGAATCACTTAATGAGATGATCGCTGAAACAGATGAAGCTCTTATGGAAAAGTTTTTTGGTGGAGAGGAATATACACACGAAGAGCTTCAGAAGGGTATTAAAGCTGGTGTTGCGACTGGTATAATAACTCCTGTTTTTTGTGGCTCTGCTTTTCAAAATTTGGGTGTTCGAGAGTTGATGACTGCGCTTATTGAATACTTCCCATCTCCTGAAGATGTGACGGTAGAAGCTCATAAAGCGGGGGTGGATTATGCTATTGAAATAAAAACTGATCCAGCTGCAACTTTATCAGCACTGGTGTTTAAGACTGTTGCAGACCCATTTGTGGGCAAGATTTCAATGTTTAGAGTTTACTCAGGAACATTTAAGTCGGATTCAAGTGTATATAACTCCAATACAGAGAAGAGTGAAAAAATTGGACAAATATTTGTTTTGCGTGGCAAGAAACAAATACCTGTTGTAAAATTAATTGCTGGCGACATTGGTGGGGTGGCAAAGCTTACACATACAAACACCAACGATACACTATGCGACATATCTAACCGCGTTATATTGGATAAGATAGTGTTTCCTGACCCTGCAATATCTATGGCAATTGAGCCTAAAGCAAAGGGTGATGAGGAGAAAATCAACTTAGGCCTTCACAAGCTACAGGATGAAGATCCAACCTTTAAGGTATCATTAAACACAGAAACACACCAAACCTTAATTTCTGGTGTTGGAGAGCAACATTTGGACGTTATTGTTAGTAAATTAAAAGCAAAGTTTGGAGTTTCAATTAATTTGGTTGATCCTAAGGTTCCTTTTAGAGAGACTATAAAGAAAAAGGTTAAAGTTGAGGGAAAGCACAAAAAGCAGTCTGGCGGACATGGACAGTATGGACATGTATGGATAGAATTTGAACATGGGGATACAGAAGATTTAGTATTCCAAGAAAAGATATTTGGTGGTTCTGTCCCTAAATCATACCACCCAGCAGTTGAAAAGGGTCTAAGAGATTCCATTGTTAAAGGTGTACTTGCAGGATATCCAGTTGTTAATTTAAAAGCTACTTTGGTCGATGGATCTTATCATGACGTTGACTCATCTGAAATGGCATTTAAGATAGCTGCAAGGTTAGCTTACAAGAAGGGGTTACCTCTGGCATCACCGGTATTGCTTGAACCTATAGCACATGTTGAGGTTAATATTCCTGATCATTATATGGGAGATATCATAGGAGACTTGAACAAGAGACGTGGGCATATCCTTGGTATGAATCAACAGGAGAACGGTTTGCAGCAAGTTGAGGCGGAAGTTCCTCAATCTGAGATGTTCAAGTATGCCACTGATTTGAGATCAATGACACATGGAAGAGGTTACTTTAAGCTCAGGTTTGATAGATATGAGGAAGCACCGACCATTGTTGCGACCAAGATAATTGAAGAGGCTAAGAAGCACATGATAGAAGAGGAAGAAGAATAATTTCAAGAAAAGATGACTCCTGGTTTAAATTAACTGGGGGTCTTTTTTTTAAATATCTCATTCTATATTTTCACAGTATTTGTAATGTTGATACTTCTTAAAATTTCAAATAATTTTATAGAATGGTTCGCGTCAAAGTAACAGTGCTTGAAAATAAGGGAAATAATTGTGCCGCAATTTTATTGTAAAAACGAATATTAATATATTGAAGGTGGGATTATATATACACATTAGAAAGCCCCAAAAAATATGCAGCAAGAAAAGAAGCATGACATAAAATATAAAAGTTATAGAATATATTTTATAAAAGTATTGCATATCAACAACTAAATATATTATAATAAAATGAAGGTCAAAGAAAGTCAAAATCAGATTTATGCAAAAGAGGTGATGCTATGGCAAGTTTATGTGATGTAATTGAAACTTTTTTGAAGCAGCTGATTACTGATACAAATGGAGCGGTAGAAATAAAGCGGAATGAATTAGCCATTCATTTTAATTGCGTTCCCTCCCAAATCAATTATGTACTTTCTACTAGGTTTACAACTGACCGAGGTTATTATGTTGAAAGTAGACGTGGTGGTGGTGGGCATGTAAAAATTAAAAGGATTAATATAACAGTTCCTGGAAACTATTTAATGCACATCGTGTCTTCAATGGGTTCAAGCATTTCGCAACAGTCGACAGAGGTGTTTATTAATAATTTTATTGATTATGATGTTATTAGCGAAAGAGAAGGATTTATAATGAGGGCTGCTTCTAGTGATAAAGTAATTGGCTGTATACCAATGCCAGCTAGAGATATTTTAAGAGCTACACAGCTGAAGAATATGATAATGAGTTTATTAGTTTAAGAAAAAGCAAAATTGAATGAAGAGGTGATTTTATGCTTTGTCAAAATTGTCAGCAAAGAGCTGCAAATGTGCAGTTTACGCAAACAAAAAATAATTCAAAAGTAGATGTATACTTATGCGAACAATGCGCAAAAGAAATAAGACAAACGGAATTTGTATCACCGCTTGGATTCGATGACTTGATAAATGGATTGTTTGGGACACAATTAAAGCAAGAAGCACCAGCCGCTCTAAAATGTAATAATTGTGGGATGGAGTATGCTCAGTTCTTGAGGAGCTCAAGGCTTGGATGCGCTAAGTGCTACAAGGCTTTTGGACCAAAGCTTGACCCTGTTATAATAAGACTCCATGGAAATGCGCAGCATCATGGTAAGGTACCTGGTAGGGTCAGTAGCAATATTAATGTGCCAAATGAAATTGAGAAGTTGAAGCAGTTTCTAAATGAATCAATTCAAAAAGAGGAATATGAAGAGGCGGCTAAAATCCGAGATAGAATTCGAAGCTTGGAGGTGGGAGAATGAGAAGATTGCCAGTAGAAAAAGGTCCAGAACATGATATAGCCATCACAAGCAGGGTTAGGCTTGCTAGAAACTTTGCTGATATACCTTTCTCAGCTAGAATGAGCGTAAAACATCAAGCTGAGCTTATGGAAAGAATGCAAGAAATAATATCCGATAATAAAGCCTATGGTAAGCTGATGTATGCAGATATGACATCAATGAACCCCGTTGATAAGGTTTCATTAATGGAAAGACACTTGATAAGCCCTGATTTAGCTGAAACTAAGGGAAATAGTGGTGCCTATATAAATGAAAATGAAAATGTTAGTATAATGGTAAATGAAGAGGACCATATAAGAATACAGGCACTTTTTTCTGGTATTCAACTGGAGAAAGCATACAAGGTATGCTACGACATAGATTCAATTATTGCAGAAAAAGCTGATTATGCATTTGATGATAAATATGGATACTTAACTAGTTGTCCTACTAACATTGGAACAGGAATGAGAGCTTCAGTAATGCTTCATCTCCCAGCGTTGGTTATGACAGGTTATATGAAATCAATACTTGAAAGCTGCAACAAAGTTGGCGTTACTGTAAGAGGTATATATGGCGAAAATAGTGATGCTGTTGGTGATATGTTTCAGGTATCCAACCAAATTACTCTGGGGAGAAAAGAAGAGGAGATTATAGCCAGTATTGATGGTATATGCAAGCAGATAATTGACAGGGAGAAGACTTTAAGACTTCAACTTTACAAGCAAAACGTCTATAGATTTGAGGATAGGATTTTTAGATCATATGGACTTTTTGTAAATGCAAGAATCATTTCAACGCAGGAATGTTTTAAATTGTTGTCAGATGTTAGACTTGGAGTAAGTATGGGAATAATAAAAGAGATTGATATAGTTACATTAAATGAAATACTAGTGTCGTCACAGCCTGCAACACTGCAAAAAATCTCAGGCAAGCAGCTTAATAAAGATGAGAGAGATATAAAAAGGGCTGAACTAATAAGAATGAAAGTACAAAAAGAACTCTGTTAATATTTAATGAATAGTGATGAGGTGGATCATATGTATCAACGTTTTACAGAGAAAGCAGAAAGAGCAATAGCATTTTCGCAGCAGAGCGCTGTTGAACTAGGGCATAACTATGTAGGTACTGAACATATCCTGTTAGGACTTGTAAAGGAAGGTACCGGATTAGCATCAAAAGTCCTTCAAGCTCAGGGAATAACTGAGGAAAAGATTTTAAAGGAAATTGATGAGCTGATTGGTAAAGGAGAGACGGCTGGTGAGTCCCCTGTGGGCTTTACGCCTAGAACCAAGAGAGTGCTGGAACTGGCTTTTAAAGAGTCAAGAAGAATGGGCCAGGGCTACATTGGAACTGAACACTTACTCCTTGGAATAATGAAGGAGGGGGAAAGTGTAGCTGTAAGGATAATGATGGATCTGGGTGTTGATCCACAGAAGCTATTATCCGAGCTTGTTAAGATTTTAAATGAAGAGGCACCTGGATCAACAGGTGCGCCTAAAAACAACAGCTCAAATTCAAATACTCCTACGCTGAATCAGTTTGGCAGAGACTTGACTGATTTGGCAAGAGACGGAAAAATAGACCCAGTTATTGGGCGAGATAAAGAAATAGAAAGAATTATTCAAATCTTAAGTAGAAGAACTAAAAACAATCCTTGTCTTATAGGGGAACCAGGAGTGGGTAAAACTGCGATTGCTGAAGGGCTTGCCCAAAAGATTGTTGAGGGTAATATACCTGAGATTTTAAGAGATAAAAGGGTAGTTGCTTTGGATATTGCTTCTATGGTAGCAGGTGCTAAATACAGAGGAGAGTTCGAGGATAGGCTCAAAAAGGCAATGGAAGAGATTCGCAAATCTACAAATGTAATTTTATTTATTGATGAGCTACATACAATTGTTGGTGCTGGCGCCGCAGAGGGTGCAATTGACGCATCAAACATTTTGAAGCCATCACTTGCAAGAGGTGAAATTCAAGTAATCGGCGCTACCACATTAAATGAGTATAGAAAGCACATAGAAAAGGATGCTGCTCTGGAGAGAAGATTCCAACCTATCACAGTTGGAGAGCCATCTAAGGAAGAGGCAGTTGAGATATTAAAGGGAGTACGAGACAAGTATGAAGCACATCACAGAGTTAAGATTACAGATGATGCCTTAGAGGCCGCAGTCAGGCTGAGTGATAGGTATATTACCGACAGATTTCTTCCTGACAAGGCTATTGACCTCATTGATGAAGCTGCTTCAAGGGTGAGATTAAAAACATTTACTGCCCCACCAGATATAAAAAACATGGAGGAGAGGGTAGAAAAGCTGAGCAAGGAAAAGGAAGATTCTATACGTCACCAGGAATTTGAGAAGGCTGCAAAAATCAGGGACGATGAACAGAAACTGAAAACTGAACTGGATAAAATTAGAGATGAATGGCGACAGAGAAACCAAACAAAGACTGATACTGTGACAGCTGATGAGATTGGAGACATAGTTGCAAGCTGGACTGGGATACCTGTTAAGAAGTTGGCAGAAGAGGAATCTGAGCGCTTGCTGAAAATGGAGGATACCCTTCACAATCGTGTTATAGGTCAAAACGAAGCTGTAAAAGCTATCTCAAGGGCTATAAGAAGGGGAAGAGTTGGATTAAAGGATCCGAAACGACCAGTTGGTTCATTTATATTTTTAGGGCCTACAGGAGTCGGCAAAACTGAGCTGTGTAAAGCATTGTCTGAGGCAATGTTTGGTGATGAGAAATCTCTAATAAGAGTTGATATGTCAGAGTTTATGGAGAAACATAGTGTATCTAGACTAGTAGGTTCACCCCCAGGATATGTAGGTTATGATGAGGGCGGACAATTGACTGAAAAGGTAAGAAGAAAACCATATTCTGTTTTGCTTTTTGATGAGATTGAAAAGGCGCATCCTGATATCTTCAATATTTTACTTCAAATACTTGAGGATGGCAGACTTACAGATTCTCATGGCAGAGTAGTTGACTTTAGAAATACCATTATAATTATGACTTCAAACGTTGGGGCTAGAACTATTACAGAGCCGAAACGACTTGGCTTCTCAGCAGCGAAAGACGAGAACGCCAAAAACTATGAAGAAATGAAGGGAAATGTGATGGGTGAGCTAAAGAAAACATTTAGGCCTGAATTCCTTAACAGGATTGACGATATAATTGTTTTCCACCCTTTGACTCAGGATAATATTAAGGAAATTGTTGTGCTTATGCTTGAAGTGTTGGTGAAGAGACTTAAACAAAATGAAATAGAGATGGAAGTAAGCGATGAGGTTATGGCTCACCTTGCTAAAAAAGGATATGACCCTGTTTTTGGAGCTAGACCGCTAAGACGTGCTATCCAGAGTATGCTTGAGGATAAGCTTGCTGAAGAAATGCTGGAAGGAAAAGTGAAAGCAGGAGACAGCATAAAAATTGAAATGGATAAGGAAGAGGTAGTAGTAATTAAGAAAGAGTAAATGTTTACTATGGTATATTTTAAGGGAATCTAAATTTAGGTTCCCTTAATTTTTGTGCGCCACGCATGGCGATTAACTAGGTGGTGAAAGTCCACTGTGGGGGTCTGTAGTTACCAACCACTAGCCAAGAGCAAGGGTGTCCATAGTGATGTGGAATCTGAAGGAAGCTGGAAGGCAAAGTTCCGACCCAAGGAACACAAATATCATCAGGCATATGATGTGTGGATGAGTCTGCAATACAAGATGAAGTCCAATAACTACACGGACATATTGGTGTAAATGAT
>DATCID010000042.1:0-38514 GCA_036507975.1 Ruminiclostridium sp. | reverse complement strand
CTGGTGGTGCTGGTGCTGGTGGTGTTGGTGGTTATGATGGTGCTGGTGCTGGTGGTGTTGGTGGTGCTGGTGCTAGTGCTGCTGCTGGTGCAGCTGGTGCTAATGGTGTTAATGGTAGAGTTGTTATTCTGTGGTAAATATAAGGAGGTATTAATATGATTATAGTAGGTACAACAATTTCAGATACAAAGATAAAAGTTGATGGGTGTTTTACGGATGAATCACAATCAATAGTGATTGCAGCAACAACACCTCCCAATCCTATAACGAATCAAGTTGGTAAAAATAACGTGCTGTTCTTGAACCCAGTAACAGAAGAGTTGTTTTGGGGTTATGAAGATAGACCGCTAACAGAAACGGAAATATTGCAAGCAGACCAAGCATTACAATTAACAAGGCTTAGCCAAATAGAAACAGACAATTTAGATTTTCAAAATTATGTATTAGAAACTTTAGGAGGTATGTAATTATGATAGGATTTTATCAATGGAGAGTAGGTGGGTTTGCAAGAACAATATACTTAGATGGTACTAAGACCTTTGAAATAGCAATAGCAGAGAGTCCATTATATGAACAAGCTATAATGGTATATGCTTCGACAGGATTTACTTATGGACAAATAGATAATGCATTGGCAAAAGGTTATATAAGCCAAGAGCATTATGATATAACTATTACGCTCAAACTACTAATTGAACCTAGACCATTAATGGGGGAGCAACCAACAATTTAAATCGCATAAGGATAATAATACGCAGTAGATTGGAAGTAGGGAGAGCTATTAATTTAGCTCTCTTTTTGTATACGTTTTAACACCGGGAGGTGGTATTTATGTGGTGGTGGTTTTGGAGTATGTTAGTAAATCTTTAATGAGGTGATAAAATGGCAGAGGTAACCGTGGAAGTACTGAACATAAGAGTTGAACATAACACAGCGGACATTGCAGACATTAAAACGACTGTAAAAGAGCAAGGTCTTGCAATAGGTGTTATGAATATAGGGTACATCAAAACAGAAATATACATTAAAAATATACAAGACGGTCAGATAGAAATAATGGCTACTGCCAAAGAGACGGCAAAAGAAACTAAAAAATATCAAGAGGACACATTGATCGCCTTACAAGCAATTAAAGATGAGAAGTGGAAAGCATGGAAAGACTTACACATGGTTTGGAAAGTATCCATTATTGGAGTAATAGCCACTTTACTAGGGTCCTATGTGTGGGGAAGTGTTCTCGCATTTATGAAAAATTGGGGGGAGTGAGGCAAAATAAATGTATAAAATTTACTTATCACCAAGCACGCAAGATAAAAATATTGGTGCGAATAACTACGGCACAGAAGAAATGAGAATGAATCAAATTGCGGATATCCTTCAGGGCATTTTAATCAAAAAAGGTTATGAAGTATTTAGAAATAAGCCTACTATGACACTTAAAGAGGTTGTTACGGATAGCGATTTAAAAGAAGTAGATTTACACCTATCAATACATTCAAACGCTATGGGTAGTGGCTCAAACGGGAAAGCACGAGGTTGTATGGTGTTTTGCCATAGACTTCAAGGCGTTGGATATGAGTTCGCCAAACGGCTATACATTGAACTCTCAAAGATCACGCCGTCAGCTGATCGAGGTATTATAAAGGGTGAAGATTATTACGGAGAAGGTAAACATTTGTATGAAACGGCTTACACAAATGCACCAGCAGCTTTGGTAGAAATCGCATTTCACGACAATAAAGATGATGCAGTGTGGATACTTAATAATATGGCTTTAATAGCCGAAGCACTAGCAAAATCCATATATGTAATCTTACCTATTCCAGAAGTAAAAACAGAGTTTGAACAGGCGTTAAGAATAGTTGCAGATGCAGTTTGCACAGATTATGATTTTTGGCTGAAAAAGAAGGATATAGATCCGAGCTTTCCAGCACTAATAATAAAAATAGCAAAATATATTGAGGGAGGTAAATAAGTATGAAACAGAATAGATTCAGATCCCCTGTATTTTGGGGCGCAGTAGTAGCACAGATAATCTCAATAGGACAGTTTACAGGGATATGGAACAAGTATGGAATAGACACAGGCATGATTGGCGACGTTGTAGCTGGAATATTGCAATTAGCCGTATTAGTTGGCTTGCTGAATAATCCAACAAATCCAAACGGACTATAGGACACGGGAAAGCCCTTCACTTAAATGGTGGAGGGCTTTTTTATTTAATCAAATGTAATTGGTGTTTTACCTTCGTCTATTTCCAATATACCTTTTAATTTTCCTAATTCGTAAGCAAGCGTTACCATCCTCATTATTCTGTAGCTTTTAGTTTGCTTTGATAGTTTGTTTAAATAAGGCGTATCTAATTCTTCATCCGTAAATTTATACCGACCATCTTTTGAGTGTCTTAAAATTCTTTCGTAATGTTTCTTTAACTTTTCATCGTTCCAATTGGTTTCAATTTTCATCCTTCATCCACCTTTCAAACTCATAACAAACGCCATAGTCACGTTTTCGGCATCTTCCCCAAAACACACAATCCTCACAGCTTTTCACACACTCGTCATTTTGGTATTCCTCTAGTAAATCTTTATCCATCGAGTCCTCCTATAGCAATCCCCTCAAATCCATCGTACCACTTCTCGTAAAGCTTTTTATAAGCTACATCACCAGTTTTCTCATACGTTATCCACAAAGCCTGCTGTATTATTGCTTTTGTGAGTTCTTCATCGGTTGGCGGTGATTCGATTAATTTACTCATTTATTCCCCTCCTTGCTCTAAATAATGTTTACACGGCTTGTCACAATCAGTAATAATTTTATCATGCAATGAACAATAATTACGTTCACAATCTTTACCGTATTTTCCATACTCGTTGTATTCGCAGTTTGCACAGTCTTTTATATCATCCATCATTTGTTCCCCTCCTTTCTAGCCTTGTCAACGGATTTTCTAACCAGTTCTGATAAATCAAGGTGATATAGCATTCTCGTGTATTCCGTTAGCGTTAAACCTATGCTTTTAGCTTGTGCGGTTGCCATTGTTTTATCTTCGGGTTCTAGCCTTATATTGGTTGGTTTTGTTTCCATTTAGGTTCCTTCCTGCTTCATTCTATTATCATACTATCTATTAACAGTGTATGCCATAATGGCACATTTGTCAACACTTTCTTTACAACAAAAAGAGCGACCGCCTAAGCTTCGCCCTTTTTGTCAACGATCATTTCTTAACATAGTATAATCGATATCATTATAACATATTATGGAAATTAAGCAAGAATAATATTGTAATATTTTGGGATTGGTGATAGATTGTAAGCATTATAAAGAATGGCGGAGGGTGATAACGTGAGTTTCTTTTCTCTTATGATATTAATGTGGGGATGGATAGTTATTTTTTGTATTTTTTCTCCTATCATATATCCCATAATTGAAGATTTCAAAAATGGAAAAAGTATTTTATCATTTTGGAAAACGTGTCTTGTGGTTCAACCTAACGGAATAGTTATTAAAATCATAATTAACGCTATTAGAGTTCTCTGCTTGTCGTGTGTTGTGTATATTATAGTGTATGCCTTTTCTATTCACAGTAAAGATATGGGGAGTATGTTTGAAAGTTCTAACTATAAATCGCAATATTACGTGTATGCTTATCCTGGGCAAGAAGTTGTTAAAAGCTATAAGTTAATAGCAGATATAAGCAGAACAGATGGAGAGTACAGTGTCGACAAGGCGTACTTCCCAAACGGTGGCTATTTGTACTTTGAAGATGGGTTTGTTTATAAATATAAAAAGGGGAGCATGACCGACCAAGACGGTAAAGACTGGTATATTGAATTAACAACTGAAAAAGTCGGCAAAAATGCACCGTATGAAACCAAGTCAAATTATAAGGATACAGAAAATTAAAATTAATAAAGTTCCTCTATTCAATTAGGGGAGCTTATTTTTTTACCAAAAGCGCATGCGTGTTTTGCTTGTTTTTAAAATATATGTGCCTTTTTGTGTGCCCTACGTCGATTGAAATAAAAAAGCCGCCAGCTGTATACTAACGGCTAAGCGGTTCTAAGTGGTGCGCTCGAAGGGATTCGAACCCATGACCTGCGGTTTAGGAAACCGACGCTCTATCCAGCTGAGCTACGAACGCATAAAAAGAGTTTTTGCATTCAACGAGAGTATTAACTCTCGCTGAACAACTATCATAGTATACTAAATATTTTTAATATATTCAAGTAAATTTATTCAATAACACATTATCTACCCGTATACATATTAATTAAGAAGTATCCCAAACCTATTAGAGCTAGTATCCCTACAACTAAAGCTGTTACCTTCCATGGGGATAGAGGTGATTTTCCATCAACCTTGCCTGTTTGGCCATTAATCATGTATCCATAGGTTTTTTTCTTATATTTGAAGGAAGAGAACCATAGAGGTAACAAGATATGCTTGTACTTTTTATTATCATAAGCTGTCTTAAACCTCAATTCCGATACCTCATCAGCATTTATCTGTGTTTCGATACCTCTAGCAATTAGAGCAGAAAGTCTTTCCTTTCCTGTTTCCCATCCTGTTTTCAAATCAACAGAATAGCGCTCCGCCTTGAAACCCGATAAGTACGCTGATTTATAGGGTGTTAATTCATCCATATTGAAGGGCTGGATACACGCCATCATTTTGTCATCAATATTTATTGAGGAGTCTACAATATAATTTCTGAAATCTTCAATATACTGCCCAGAAACAGGATACCATCTGGTACGTCTCTCTTGATGTGCAACCTGCTCAGTTTTACCATCACGAGTTTGTGTAGTATATACAGTTACATAGTAATATTCCCCGGCCATAGCCGTATAGAAGGAGCTTGTGTCAGCATCAAAGGACCAACAGGGTACATACATACCAGTCAACTGCACATTCTGATCCTTTACACCTTTTCTTAGCTTAGAGGGAGCAAGCCATTTTCCTTTTAGCCACTTCCTATATTGAGCAATAGCAGCTTCTGCATTTATCTTAAAAGGGATTATACTCTCAGGCATAATTCCGGTAGTAATGACTTCTTCTTGAATATTGCTGTTACCACAGAAGGGACATTTATCAGCCACAATGTAGGCATCAAATACCGTTTGTGCACCACAGCTTTTGCACTTTACAGAATGACTTTTCTCACCCCAAACCTGTGGCTCAAGCTCGTTATCATTGTCGAAGCCATAGGCAGTCGGATCTTGCCTATCATCAGCAAGGGTGATAACATTTTTACAATACTCACATTTTAAGCTCTGACCTTGTGGATCAAATACCATGATGCCGCCACAGGACGGACATTTATACGATGTAGCCTCTGTAGTAGGAACGCCTTCATAGTTTGCTTCCTTTTGTGTCTCATTTATCTTTGCATCACTCATAAATTTATCTCCATAAAAAAATTGTTGCATAATATTTATTCAGCCAGAAAAGCTTGAATTCATGATTCTATATCTTCAAAAATTCAGGACGTAATATATTCGCAGCTCCTAACGTTTTTGACCACATTCTTGGCAAAATTTACTATCAGCAGGAAACTCGTTCCCACATCCTGAGCAATTAGCTGTAGTTGGTGTAACCTTTGTACCGCACTCTATGCAAAACTTCGCCTGCGCATTCATTTGAGCGCCACAGGAAGCACACTTTATTTTCACTGGCTCAGTAGCCGCTGTAGTCTCAGGCTGCTTTTGTTGTTGTGTAGAAAAAGATTGAGCAAACATGTTTCCTATGCCCATTCCAGCTCCCAGCCCAACACCAACGCCTGCTGCCCCACTAGTATTCTGTGCTGCATCACGTATAGCCTCAGCAGCCTGATACCTAGTGTATTGATTCAGACTGTCACCGATGATACCCATTGAGGTGCGCTTATCTAAAACCTTTTCAACATCTTCAGGAAGAGAAATATTCTCAATAACTAGTGACACAAGAGACAAACCAAATTCCTTAAAGTTTTCATCCAATTTTTTCTTTGACAGCGAAGCTATTTCATCATACTTAGATGAAAGGTCAAGAGCAGGTATGGCAGCTTCAGCCAATAGGTCGGCAACACCTGAAACTAGCTTGCTCTTGAGCTGACCAGTTATTCCATCTATCGTAAATAGACTTGCTGTTCCAAAGACCTCTCGGAGGAAAACTGTAGGATCCACCACCTTGAAGGAGTAGATGCCAAACATTCTCATTCGAAGCATCCCGAACTCTGAATCCCTCATCATTACAGGGTTTGTAGTACCCCATTTGCAGTTTGTAAACTGCTTTGTATTGACAAAGTAAATCTCGGACTTAAAAGGAGATTTGAAACCATACTTCCAAGATTTAAGCTTGGTAAGCAAGGGGAGATTCTGAGTATCAAGTGTATATCTTCCTGGAGTAAAAACATCAACAATCTGTCCTTCGTCAACAAATACAGCCATTTGAGATTCTCTAACTGTAAGCTGCGCTCCCATTTTGATTTCTTTGTTTTCAACAGGGAACTGATAAACCATCACATTTGAACTGTTGTCAGTCCATTCTATAACTTCAATAAATTGAGACTTAATAAAATTAAATATACCCATTGTGCCTCCTATGTTTGAGCCTATATGCTCAAATTAATAATATCAAAAAAAAATAACAATTCTTATAAGTGTTATGCACCTTATACTTTATCATATTAATACTAAAATTTGAATAACTGTAAACACATATTTTGCCATATATTATACATAGTATAGTTATTCGATAAATAAAAGAATTGGTTTATGAATTTGATGGAAATTATCTGCCCATTGATCTATAATTTAATAGTACAAAGAAAATTTTGCCATAAATATGTATTGCACAGCAATTTTGTTAGAACAACATGCAAGAATATTGAATAAATTGGCAAACTAATAATATTCAAAAATAATTACAGTAAAAATAAAAAAAATATGGAGGTATAGAGAGATGGCTACAAATAACGAATTGCCGAAGAGGCAGGATATTGACTCCAAGTTCAAGTGGAAGCTTGAAGACATTTACAGTGATATTTCATTATGGGAGCAGGACTTTAAAAGTGTAAGGGAAATTGCTGCTCATTTAGAGGTCTTTAAAGGTAAACTAGCAGAAAGTGCACAAATGCTTTTGGATTGTTTGAAGAAAAGTGATGAGCTACTATCACTTAGTGGCAAGGTGTTTGTATATGCTAGAATGAAGCGGGATGAGAATAATGGAGATTCTACTTATCAAGCGCTTACAGATAGAGCATCTTCACTCTCTACAGATGTTTCTGCAACAATTTCCTTTATAGTGCCAGAGTTGCTAAGCATTACAGAGGATAAGCTGCTATTATATGCTAATTCAAACAAGGAACTATCATTGTATCTATTCATGATTAAGGAATGCTTGAGGCAAGAGGCTCACATTTTATCAGAAAAAGAAGAGCAGATCATGGCAATGTCAGCTGAAATATCTGAAACCTCCGGAGACGTTTTCACAATGTTCAACAATGCAGATATCAAATTCCCCTACATAAAGAACGAGGCGGGGGAAGAGGTTGAGGTCACGAAGGGAAGATATGTTGCCTTTCTTGAAAGCAAAGACAGACGAGTTCGTAAGGATGCTTTTGAAGCAGTTTATGGCACCTACAAGAAGATGAAAAACACCTTGGCCACTGCTCTGACTGGAAATGTAAAGAAGAACAGGTTTTACTCCCTAGTTAGAAAGTATCCTTCTGCGTTGGAGGCATCCCTTGATAATGATAATATTTCAGTTAGCGTTTATGATAATCTAATAGAGACTGTAAACAAAAATCTTCCTTTGCTGAACAGATACCTAAAGCTTAGGAAAAAGGTATTGAAGCTTGATGAGTTACACATGTATGACCTTTATGTTCCAATGGTTGAAGAATTCGATAAAAAAATTCCTTATGAAGAGGCAAAGACCCTTGTGCAAGAAGGTCTTAAGCCATTAGGGGCGGAATATATAGGATACCTTCAAGAGGGCATGAATTCAAGCTGGATTGACGTTTACGAAAATGAAGGCAAAACAAGTGGAGCATATGCATGGGGCACGTTTGAAACACACCCATATGTGCTACTAAACTATCAAGACACTATTAATGATGTGTTTACACTGGCACATGAAATGGGTCATGCGATGCATTCCTTTTATACAAATATGACGCAGCCCTACGTTTACTCTGAATACAAGATATTTGTTGCAGAGGTGGCTTCCACAGTAAACGAATCGCTCCTAATGAGATATTTGCTTCCAAGGGCAAAAAGCAAGCAAGAAAAGGCATATCTTTTGAACCATTATCTCGAGGAATTCAGAGGAACCGTGTTCAGACAGGTAATGTTTGCTGAGTTTGAAAAGATGATTCACGCAAAGGTAGAACAGGGCGAAGCACTGAATTCGCAAGAGCTTTGTGATATATATTATGGCCTCAACAAGAAATACTTTGGTGATGCAGTTACAATTGACGAAGAAATTGCCATGGAATGGTCCAGAATACCTCACTTCTATAGCAGCTTCTATGTTTACAAATACGCTACAGGCTTTTCAGCTGCCACAGCTATTACAGAAAAAATACTCACAGAAGGCAAGCCTGCAGTAGATAAGTATCTAGAATTCTTAAAGAGTGGAGGCTCGAACTATCCAATTGAGCTGTTAAAGATAGCAGGAGTGGACATATCATCTCCACAGCCAATACAGGATGCCTTAAATGTATTTGAAAAGATTCTCGATGAGTTGGAAGAGCTGCTATAAACCCAAGTGAAAAGTGAATAGTGAAAAGTGAAAAGTTATGGAAAGTAGGCTATGCCTACTGAATCTATAAAACCAAGTGAATAGTGTTGGAAAGTAGGCTATGCCTACTGTATTTATAAAATTCGGAGGTAATTATGAAAGATTCACGTATAGAAAAGCTTGCGGCAAGTCTAATAAATTATTCCTGTCAGCTAAAAGCTGGTGAAAAGATCCTTATTGAAAACATCGGTGACGAAGTTCCACTTTCTAGGGAATTAATCCGAGAGGCGTACAAAGTTGGCGCAATACCATACTTGACTGTGAAAAACCCAGAGCTTGAGCGCGTTCTACTTGAACAGTGTACTGAGGAACAAATAAAGGATATGGCGCGCTATGAGCTGGCACGTATGAAAGACATGGATGCATATATTGGCATTCGTGCAGGTGATAATGTTAGTGAAAAATCATCTGTGCCGTCTAGCAAAATGAAAATGTATATGTCCTTATTCTCAAAACCTGTTCATTCAGAGCAGCGTGTAAACCATACGAAATGGTGTGTAATGAGATATCCTGGACACTCAATGGCGCAGCTGGCAAATATGCCAACAGAGTACTTTGAAGATTTTTATTTCGATGTTTGTAATCTTGACTATAAGAAAATGTCAATAGCAATGGAGCCATTAGTTAAGATAATGGAGGCAACTGACAAGGTTAGAATTACAGGAAAAGGAACTGATTTAACCTTCTCAATTAAAGGGCTTCCTGCAATTAAGTGCGATGGACAGATGAATATTCCTGATGGAGAGGTATTTACTGCACCTATTAAGGACTCCGTAAATGGTGTTATAACATACAATTGTCCGGCTATGTACCAGGGTGTTACCTTTGAGAACATTAGCTTAGAGTTTATAGACGGTAAAATAGTGAATGCAACTGCAAATTATACTGAACGAATTAATGAAATATTTGATACCGATGATGGCGCTAGATATGTGGGTGAATTCGCAATTGGAGTAAACCCTTTCCTTGATAAGCCTATGAAAGATACTTTGTTTGATGAAAAGATTAAGGGAAGCTTGCACTTCACACCAGGAAGCTGCTATGATGAGTGCCCAAATGGCAATAAATCCTCAATTCACTGGGATTTGGTATTTATTCAAAGACCAGAATACGGCGGGGGAGAAATATGGTTTGATGACAAGCTTATTAGAAAAGACGGCCTATTTGTTCTAGAGGAACTGAAAGGTTTGAATCCGGAAAATTTGAAATAAGTAATGTACCTTTGGCAAATCTAAAAGGGCTAGTGTCGCATTAAAACCGAGCACTAGTCCTTTTAAACTATGATTGCTATTTATTCCAAATTTACAGCTCAAATAAATCCTTCAAATCTTGATGGCTCATTTTGGTTATTAGAGTTTCACCTGACTGAATAACAGAGTCAACCAGTTGTCTTTTTCTATCCTTTAGTACTAATATCTTTTCCTCAATAGTCCCATGCGTAACCAACTTCATAACATGAACAGTTTTTGTTTGGCCTATTCTATAAGCTCTATCGGTTGCTTGATCTTCTACAGCAGGATTCCACCATGGGTCGTAATGAATAACAGTATCCGCTCCAGTTAGGTTTAAGCCAGTTCCACCTGATTTTAGCGAAAGTAGAAATATTTTGCCTTCACCATTGTTGAAGCGCTTAACCAACTTCATTCTCTCCTCGGCAGGTGTAGAACCATCCAAATAGAGGTAATCAACTTCAGCCTCAGTAAGCCATGTTTTTATGATCGCCAGCATCGATGTAAACTGAGAAAACAGAAGTATCCTGTGCCCAGCTAGAAGAGATTCCTCCACTATCTCTTTGAGCAGCAGTAGCTTTCCGCTGTCTCCCTCATAGTTTTCTACAAAGAGTGATGGATGACAGCATAGCTGCCTTAGTCTGGTAAGTACTGCAAGTATTTTCATCTGGCTCTTTTGAAAGCCTTTTTCATTTATTTCCTTGAATAAATCTCCCTTGGCTTGCTCAAGGTACGCAACATATAGTTTTTTCTGCTCCTCAGTGAGCTCGGCCTCTATTACGTGTTCTATCTTCTCTGGTAATTCCTTAAGAACATCAAGCTTTAGTCTTCTCAAAATAAAGGGTTTAATCTGCTTACTCAGACTTGGTAATACTGAATTGTCGCCCTTTGAGATTGGACTTTCGTATTTCTCAACAAACTTTGTATGTGATTGCAGATAACCTGGGAGGACAAAATCAAATACTGACCATAGCTCTGAAAGATTGTTCTCCATAGGTGTTCCAGTTAGAGCAAATCTGTGATTTGATACCAATTGTTTTACTGCCTTTGCAGCCTGAGAGGATGGATTTTTTATGTGCTGAGCCTCATCAAGAATGCAGTATCTAAAAGAGAAAGTCTTGTATTCATCAATATCTCTTCTTATCAAAGCATAAGACGTTACCAGTATATCTGAGCTCAGAGCCAATTTAATCAAGTCCTGGCGTTCTAATTTATTACCCACGACAGCAGTGATAGTCATATCAGGTGCAAATTTTTCAACCTCCGCACACCAATTGTATATTAAAGAGGTTGGTACAACAACAATTGAGGCACAGCTTCCGACGATTTGCTTCTCATACTGTAATAGTGTAATAATCTGTAGTGTTTTCCCCAAACCCATATCATCAGCCAAAATACCACCAAGACCGTATATGGATAAGGTCTTGAGCCATTTAAAGCCTAGCTTCTGATAGTCTCTAAGTGTGCCCGTGATGGTTTCTGGTATTTTGTACTCAGTTTCAGCAGGGTCTTGAATATCATGGATTAAATCCTTCAAGGCATTATTGCGTTCGAAAAACTTCATACCACTTTCCTTAAGCATATTATCTATGTAAAGCGCTCTATATTTGGGTAACTGCACTAGCTCATTTTCGATGTCGGAGTAATCTAAATCAAGTTGCTCAATTATTTCAGCCATATTTCTCAAACCATCTGATTCAAGTGGCAAGAAAGCTCCATCCTTTAGCCTAAAATACTTCTTCTTTTGCCTAATGCTATCAAATATAGCAGCCAATTCATCTCGCTGTACACCTTCAATATTAAAGCTAAATTCAAGGAAGTCATTTATACTATTTAATCTCAAAAAGCCTGTGAATGATGGCGTTTTTCTAAAGCTCATTGCCTTAAAGCTCTCAGAATAGAGTACCTGTGCATATACCTGAAGCTTTGGTATGACATAGTTTACAAAGTCAAATATTTTTTCTTCCTCATCAAGATAGATTCTGTTCCCACTTACTTTACAATCTGTTTCACCAAGGATATCAAGAATAAATCCCTCATTTTCCATATCTCGTATGAGTATTTTGTCGGAGGGGGGCCTATTTCTGTCAGCAGAAAACGGATTTATTGTCCTATCTCCATACTTGAATTTAACATCCGCTATTATTATATCTTCAAATCTATCGAGATAAATTTCGGGCTCAAATTCAAGTCGCTCAACCATAGCTTGAAGCTCATCATCAATGAATACTTGACCTGTTTTTTCAATAAAGGGTAATATCTCAGCAAAAAAACGTTCGGTATCTTGCTCGATAAAGCTTAGCTTGTTTAACTTCTGCTTGGTGATGTACTGAAAAAATGGCTTAAAATAGTCTCTCTGCTGCGTTGAAACCTTGCAAATTTTATCTTTGTACAAAAAGAACTCACAGTCTGAAGTAATCAGGTGGAGAGGATATTTTGTATCAATGTCCAGCTCAACTGCGGCTGCATTTTTAGTTAAAGTAAATTCTATAGGAATATTCTGATCCACTATCGTGACATTTTCTATCTTGCTATCATCAATTAGCACATCAAATGTTGTAGGTCTCAGTAGCTCTAACAATCGCTTTAGTGCTGCCTCAGATAAAAAAATCTCTTTATCCTTGAAGACGCTTTGCTTTTTTATATCTCCAGTGAGATAGTCAATCAAATTTTCATTTTGCCACATTTCTTGCAAATACGAAATTACAGGCTTGTCAGTATCTTTAAAATCACATATCGATGAGTTAAAGGAAAAACCCTTTCCATAAACAAGCTCCTTATTGGTTTTTATGCAATCCAAAAGCTCGTTTATATTCCTGACAACATAAAGGCGATCCACTCCAATGCGCAGTGATAATGAGGCTGCTGGACCTCTTTTTATAAATGAGGATTTTAATCTAAGCAGCTCCAAGGTAAATTCAACATTTATACTAGTCTTGACGCTACTGGATCTAGATTGAAAAAAGTCAAAGATTTCTTTTGCGGCCTGTTTCTGGTTTGCAGAGCTGAAGAAGCCCAGATCATCCTTTTCTTTAATCAAAAACATTACCGCAGTAATATGCTTACAGCAGCTTTCAGACTTTGAGAAGTCTTGACAGGTGCAGGAAAAATCTTTTAAATGACCATTGGCATTAAATCTTATTTGTACATTATATGGACGCGTCCCAACAACTGAGGCATCAAATAAAAGCATATCTTCATTAAAGGATACAGATTTTACTCTTTTTGCTCTATAATAATCTACACCCTTTTTAAATTTTATTGGCGTAGACAGGTAATATATACTATCTTTTGAAATATGAAACATTATTTACTCCATGATCATCATAATTAAATTTAAAGACTAACCTTTATTATAACCAATTTCCGAGGAAATTGGTAGTATTTTAAATATTAGCAAAATACCTCGCTCCACTTTTAATGGAAACGAGGTATATATTACTTTCATCTGAGTATCGAAAGAAGGTGAAAACTCATAGTAGTTAAATAACGGATTTTACACATTAAACAACAGCTTTGTGTTCATTAATTTGTAAAGAAATTAGAAATTCAGTTACTTCTTCTGAGCTATTTATAAAAATATTACCGCCACAGCGATTTATCTCTGTCTGGACAATACTAAGCCCATAACCCCTATTCTTTGCTGAGTTGTCTTTTGTTGAAAAGCCCGCATTATATATTTTTTTCTTGTCAGTCTCAGAAATCATAGGTCCATTATTTGAGATTGAAATAAAGTAGATATTGTTTTCAATGTAAGTTTCTAGACTAATATATTTCTTTTCTTGTTGAACCATAATTATTGACTCAAAAGCATTGTCTATAACATTTGAAATAATTGTAACAGCAATATCTTCATTAATCCTTGCCACTGATAAGGGTTGTTCAAAGTCTACACGGACTTCTATCCCTTTCCGCAGTGCATTGTTATATTTTACATTAATTATGGCATCAACAAAATCATTACCGGATTCTATTATTATATTTTGAGTTAGGCTATTATTTGCATAGTTATTAATATACTGCTTGATTCTGTCACTCATATCAGGCCTGTGCAAAGTACATAGACCATATATAGTATTTAAATGATTTTTATACTCATGGCGTTCCTTTGCCACCATCTCATTAAATTCAATAAGCTGCGCAATGTTTTCTTTTTTGAGATCACTTGCAAATTGAATGATCTCAAGCTTGGATCCTTCGCGAAAGGCAGATAACATAGCAATTATCAACACTATATAAATAACAAATGAAAATATATTATAAACAAAAAGATTATGAGGATTATTTGAAATGAAGACATTTGTAAATATCAGAAAAAATAGTACAGTGGAAATAATTATTAAGAGCTGCTTATATTTTGATTGATATGGCTTGTTATCATTAAGCCACGATATATTAAAGTTACGTTTATAAAGAATAAAAAGAGCAATAATCTCAAAGGTCTTTGCTATAATGCTACAGAAAAACATATAAAGATCATTCTGGATTAGATCACTTAAAGGTAGCTTTAGTATAAACATACTTACAATAGCGATGATGCTTTCAATAATGGTCATTCCTAAAAAAACCATTGAAAATTTCATCACGCTTTTAATTATTGCTCCACTAAATACATAATTCAATGTGATTATTGTCAGAAAAGCTACAAGAATTGTGTGTAAACCTGATGGAAGGAATAAAGTAACCCAATATGTATAAACTGTGTAAATAAGTACAAAAATAACAACTCTAATGAAGCTTTTAAATATAAAATCTCGCCGATATGAAAGCACTGCAAAGGCGAGAACAAATATTAAGCCTTCTAAAGCAGTAAAACATATTTCACTAACATCGTACAACATTAAACACATCCTTCCCGAGAGATTGATTAACATAAAAAAATCCCACAAATATTATATACTAAATGTACATGTATTTGCGGGATTTTTCAAGTGAATCAAAAACTTTTTCAAATTATGCTATTCCTTTGGTTCATAAAAAAGTATAATCTTTGGTGCAAGGGAAACTAAACCAGCGGCAAGTAAGGAAAACATCCCAATTGATTTCAGTAGAATTTTTTTCATAAAAACCCCTCCCCTATAAATATATTTAATATAATAATCCTACTATTTATCATAAAAGTCAATAGTTTTACAAAAAAATGCTAATTTTTCGATTTTTTAAATGATTTTTTGCCAATTGATACAGAGCGAGTATGTAGACCTGGATAAAACACAAAAAAAGTATTTGACTGCGAAGTAAATAATAGTCAACTATCAAGATGACAGTAGTCATAATACCGGTCAGCAATTTTAAGACTATATTCTTTGTCTCAACTGTCTTAATGCCAACAGGGTTAATTCGCACTGGGGCAATTATTACCCCGATTATAGGTAATAGAATTATCAGTAATACTTGAAGATAGGAAGGAATGATATTCATATCCCCAACCAGTATACTTATCAGCAACATAGTGAAGGACATAAAAATACATGTAAGTTCATTTTTTGCATGAAAGCCACCTAGAAAAGGACGAAGTAGTAAGATCCCTATAAAGGCAGTCAAAAAATCCTTAGTTAATGATAAAATAGAAAAGATAATTAAAAGCAAAATGAATTTATATAAATCTGAAAAAATACATACTAGACCATAGCGGATTCGCTTGGCATCGGCAGCAGAATATTCTTGATTACCTACAACAGCATCTGCTACCTTGTAGGCAAGCTTTCTATAAAATGTAATTTCCAAAGTATATACCCCCTTGTTACCAGCAATATAACTTATTTTAACATATTAGCCCAAATTATTAAAAAGATATTTATTACCATGTTGATCTAGAGATTGAGAATAATCCTCAGTATAGTTATAAAGAATTAATCACCGAACAACTAAATCCTATAAACAGAATTCTTGGATTCAGGAGGAGTTTTTACTCCTTCTGAATCTTAGAAATCGTTATCCAGGGTCATAGCGCCGCTTATCTCCCACTTATAGAAGAGGGAGTATTAGCGGCGGTAGGCATCGGATAAATGATATTGAAACTAAAAAAGCCTAACACATGGGTTGTTGTTACAGCTCCACGCATCAGACTTTTTTGTAAACACATCATACAGGCTACTTCATATATTATTTTGCAACAATATTAACTAGCCGGCCTTTAACAACAATGACCTTCTTTATCTCTTTGCCTTCTAAAAATTGTTTTATCTTTTCATCAGACAATGCAATAGCCTCGGCTTCACTGTTTTCAGCATTTGCTGAAATCTCTATTATACCTCTGAGCGTACCATTTATTTGCACGGCAATCTCAATAGTGTCTCGGACTAATGCTTTTTCGTCAAATTCTGGCCATGACTGGTTGAATATAGAATATTCAAAACCCAGCTGTTCCCAGAGCTCTTCTGTAAAATGTGGTGCAAAAGGTGAAACTAGCTTGATTAGGTCAATTATAGTTTGTTCAAATAGCTTTAGGTTCTTGACCTTAACCTCTGCATCATACTTAAATAGTGCATTTACAAGCTCCATACAGCGTGAAATGGCAGTATTAAACTGGAACCTTTCAGTATCCTGTGTTGCACCCTTTATTGCCATATGACGGACATAATTTAAGTCCTTATCATCGTTGTTTATATCTGTTCTTGCACGATTTGACCGCTGCTCAATAAGGCTATCCACCAATCGCTCAACTCTACCTGCAAATCTACAAATTGCTTTGATACTGTCATCACTCCAGGGACCGCCATCAACATAATTAAAACCAAAACCAAGGTACATCCTAAATATATCTGAACCATATTTTCTTACATATTCATCAGGTGAAATAGTGTTTCCCTTTGACTTACTCATTCTGTTTCCATCTGGTCCAAGAATCGTTCCCTGATGCACCAACGATAGGAAAGGTTCATCAAAATTCAAATGTCCCAAATCTCGTAAAGCCTTTGTTATAAAACGGGCATAAAGCAAATGCATTGCTGCATGCTCAGCACCGCCAACATATTTATCAACTGGAAGAAGCTTGTTTATCCACTGGGTGTCAAAAGCCTTGTCGCTATTATGGCTATCTGCATATCTCAAGTAATACCAAGAGGAGCAAACAAAGGTATCCAAGGTATCCGGGTCTCTTGTTGCAGGGCCACCGCACGTGGGGCAAACAGTATTCATAAATTTGTCACTTTTTTTAAGTGGAGATTCTCCATCTGGTGTAAATGCCACATCATAAGGAAGTAAAACTGGCAGATCCTTTTCAGGAATAGCAACTTCTCCACAATGATCGCAATAGACAATCGGTATTGGAGTGCCCCAGTATCTCTGTCTAGAAACTAGCCAATCCCTGAGACGGTAGTTGATTTTTAAGCTACCTTTTGCATCTGCTTCTAGCTTTTTCACTATAGCGAGCTTAGCATCGCTAGACGAAATACCATCAAATTCTGCACTGTTTACAAGAACGCCATAGCCACAGAAGGGCAACTCGCCACCGGTTCCATCAGCGCTCTTGATTACTCTCTTTATTGTAAGATTATATTTTTTAGCAAAGGTATAGTCACGCTCATCGTGTGAAGGAACGGCCATTACACAGCCTGTACCATAGGTTGCCAGAACATAGTCTGCAATCCATATCGGAACTTTTTCACCTGTTATGGGGTGAATTGCATAGCTACCTGTGAATACCCCTGTCTTTTCTTTTACAGTTGAAAGTCTCTCAATTTCAGTCTGCTTTTGAGTTTCCCTAATATAATTCTCCACGGCTGCTTTATTTTCAGCAGAAGTAATTTCGCCCACGAGTGGGTTTTCGGGCGCCAGCACAACATAGGTTACGCCGTAAAGGGTATCTGCTCTAGTTGTAAACACCTTGAACTGGGCATCTTGATCAGCTACCTTAAACCCTATCTCAGCACCCTCTGAACGACCAATCCAATTTGTTTGAATCTTTTTGGTTTTTTCTGGCCAATCAATTGTATCCAGCTTGTCCAAGAGCTCCTGGGCATACGCTGTAATTTTGAAGAACCATTGTGTAAGGTTACGTTTTGTTACCTCTGCGTCACATCTTTCGCAGGCGCCATCAATAACCTGCTCATTTGCAAGAACTGTATTACATTTCGGACACCAGTTTACAGGCGCTTTCTTCCTATAAGCAAGCCCAGATTTATATAGCTGTAGGAATAACCATTGTGTCCATTTATAGTAGTCTGGCGTACATGTCTTTATCTCATGATCCCAATCAAAGGTTGCTCCCATTTCCTTGAGCTGACCTTCCATGGTCTCAATGTTTTTCAGTGTTGAGTCTTGTGGGTGAATGCCTGTCTTTATCGCATAATTTTCGGCAGGCAATCCAAAAGCATCAAAGCCCATAGGATGGAACACCTCAAAGCCTTGCATTTTCTTCATCCTTGCCCATGAATCGGTCAATCCATAGTTGTACCAATGCCCAACGTGTAAATTGGCACCGGAGGGGTATGAAAACATCTCTAGGCAGTAGAGCTTCTTGTCAATATTAGCAGGATTAAACTTGTAAATCCCAGTATCTGCCCACTTTTTTTGCCACTTTCTATCTATATCTGCTGAGTATGGCATTTAATCAACTCCTTTAGAATAATTATATCCATTATATGTAAAAAATATATTAACCCGCCCCTTAATAAAAGAGACGGGTTAATCCAAAGACAAATTCTTTTACTATTTCGCTTAATAACCTTGCAGTTATTGGGTTAATATAGATCTAAAATAAATATATATTAGATTATCATATCTATAAAAGAAATTCAACAACTAATGCTCTGATATGTTAGATTATATGTTAGATTTCTCGACTTTTATTTTCCATCAAAGCCACAGTCTGTGCAATATTTCTTACTTTTGTCGTTTGCCTTGACAAAGGGGGGAAACACGTCCATCTATGTTTCCCCCCTTAGGCAATTTAATTAATAGTCCCACCATACCTGGTTATCTTTGTACCATAAAACAGTTTCAAGCATACCCGCGTTCAACTTATTGCTACAGGACCAGTCGAGATCTTTTTTAATCTTGCTGCTATCTAAGGCATATCTCCTATCATGTCCTAGCCTATCAGTAACCCTTATAAGGGAATCTTGAGATTTGCCAAGGATATTTAAAATCATTCGTGCCATAGTAATATTGGATACTTCTTCACCACTACCGATATTGTAAATTTCTCCAGGGATACCGAAAAATAGTGCTTTGACAATTGCTGTACAGTGGTCTAATACATGAATCCATTCCCTAACATTAGTTCCATCGCCATATATTGGAATAGGTTGATCTTTAAGAGCTTTTGATATGCATGTTGGAATGAATTTTTCCCTATACTGGTAAAGGCCATAATTATTACAACATCTTGTGATGACTACCGGTAACCCATAGGTTCTTAAATATGAGCGAACCAAAAGGTCTGCTCCTGCTTTAGTTGCTGAATAGGGACTATTGGGCAGCAAGTAAGAATTCTCAGTAAAATAATCATCATCATTCTCAATGCTTCCATACACCTCATCCGTGGAAATTTGTAGGAAACGTTTTCCTTCATAGTTAGTCTTACTCCAGAAACTTTGAACGCATTCCAGCAAATTCAAAGTACCCAGGAAATTAGTCTGGCCAAATATTGAGGGACCGTCTATACTTCTGTCAACATGGGATTCAGCTGCAAAATTAATTATATAGTCTGGATTGTACTCGCCCAAGGTTTTATTAAATTGATTACGGTCACAAATATCTCCATTAACAAAGTAATAACCTGGAAGCTTCTCCACATCTCTTAAATTTTCAAGATTTCCAGCGTAAGAGAGTTTATCATAATTTACAACAATGTAATCCTTATATGTGTTCATAAAAAACCGTATAAAATTACTACCTATAAAACCTGCTCCACCTGTAACAAGTAAAACTTTCATTGTAACACCTCTACTTTAAATTTTGTTTGATTTATTTTATCCTAGACCTACCGCCGCTAATACTCCCGCTTCTATAAGTGTGAGATAAGCGGTGATACGACCAGGATAAGTACGATAAATAAGCCTTAGTTGCACTTATACTTTTCTAAAGGACTAGAGTTCAGGTGGAGTTAAAACTTCATCTGAACTAAGTCTTCTTTATAGGTATAGCTCACTGTTATCACCTACTAGAAAAGAATTTGAAAAAGGCCTTTTTTCAGCAGCCTTAATTGATACGTTCCTTCCTATTAAACTACTGCTGATTCTTTTCTTAATACCATCCAACTGAGTATTTTCTAATATAATGCAGTTATCGACCTCGCAGTTAGTTATTCTAACTCCCTTACCTATGGAGGTATACGGTCCTATATAGCTGTCTATAATGATAGAATTATCATCTATGGTAGCCGGACCGGATATTGTACTGTTTTTTATATTTGCACCCTTACTGATACGTAATTTTCCAATATAAACGGTGTTATCGTCCTGTACACTTTGATTATCGCTCTCCATTTCATCTAATATAAAACTATTAGCTTCCAACATATCCTTTAATCTTCCAGTATCCTTCCACCATCCATGTAAAATCTCGTAAGTTATATTTCCTCCTGTATGCAACAGTTCTTCAATGGCATCTGTTATTTCCAGCTCACCTCTGAGTGAAGGTTTTGTGTTGTCGATTGCGGGGAAAATGCTTTTATCAAAAATGTATACTCCTGTTATTATTAGGTCACTGATAAATTCTTTAGGCTTTTCAGCAAGTTTTATAATATGGTCTTTATCTACTACTGCAACGCCGTATTGTGAAGGATTCTCTACCTTATGCAGCAAAAGGGTAGAGTTTGCTTTATTAATATGAAAATTATCGATTAATGTATCCAGAGGCATATTGAATACATTATCTCCTAAAATCATAAGAAAATCTTCATCCTTAATAAAATCCGATGCTGTTTTAACTGCGTGGGCAAGGCCTAAAGGGAGCGGTTGATGGATATAACAGATATCTACATTCCAGCGTTCACCATTGCCAACTGTTCGTTTCACTTCCTCGTGTGAATCTCCTACTATAATACCAATTTTATTTATACCGGTTTTTGCAATTTTCTCGATTATATGAAATATAATAGGTTTATTAGCCAATGGCAGCAATTGCTTGGCATTGGTATAGGTTAGCGGTCTTAGTCGAGTACCGGTACCACCGCTTAGAATTAATGCTTTCACAGTATCCCTCCATGATTTAATTTATTAACATAATATACACATTATGGATGAGATGTGCATAAAGTATATTAATTTAGTTAAAAAGTAAAGTAACACATTTTGTTATACACCATATTATGTAAATATATAAAATCAAAAATGAAAGGAATGAGAACTTATATGGCACCTCCATTTATTAGTTATGTTACCTTTAACCGTTTAGGCTTAACGATTAAAAACTTGGCCGCTATACTTGAATCAACGGATGATTTTGAAATGCACATTGTAGATAATTGTTCAACTGATGGAACCTGGGAATATATCCAGAGTTTAAACGACAGCAGAATCTTATCCAAAATACAGATAGGTATAAATGTAGGACAAATTTATGCATTGAATTTAAACGTAGTAAGAAGGAGGCCGGAACAATTTTTTATAACAGTCGACAATGATGTATATATTGAGACAAAAGACTGGATATCACGTTTCATGAAGGTATTTGAAGCCTTCCCTGAGGTAGGTCTGCTCGGTGTTAGCAGAGGGGAACCGTATCCTGCGTATTATCCTCCTGTAACCCTAAAAGAAAAGGAGGGTATATCATATCTTGAGCTTGTGCATTCTTCTCCAGATGTGGAACGAGATTTTGTACCAGGCTGTTGTCAGTGTCTTAGGCCTGAGCTTATAAAGGAGTTGGGCTATTGGAGTGAAGAAAACTGTGCAGGCGAAGCTGAAATTTCTCTTAGAGTTAACAATTATTCATCCTTCCAAGTTGGTTTTATGACTGACATAAGTATAAAAATGCCGCAAGCTTTAGAGTGCGCAGAGTGTCAATACAATAGTCTCTGTCAACTTAATAAGTCCAGCAAAACATGTTTCTCAATCTATCATAAAAACAATAAGAATGAAGCTTTTAAGGAAAAATTCAAATGGAAGTTTGATGAAACAATAAAGGATATGCGGAGCGGAAAACGTACACTCTATTGTGCCTCGTCACTTGATGCTGCTTCAACAGAAAACCATATATTTCAAAGTGATTGGGCACTGGAAAACTTTAGGTTTTATATAGAAAATGCAAACAAATAGAATATAAACGCTAGTTATATAGAAATTCAAGGAGGTATAAATATAAGTATGTTAGAGCCATTTAAAGAGCCTATTTTTGTTACTAAGCCTTTACTACCGGATATCGATGAGCTGCATAAAATGCTAGAATTGATATGGGAGAGTAATCAACTGAGCAACAATGGAGCAATGGTAAAGCAGCTTGAAAGAGAACTCTCTGGCTATCTAGGTCTCGACCAGTTATCTGTTTTCTCAAATGGTACTGTCGCATTGCAGATAGCCTGCAAAGCCTTGAGGTTGTCAGGAGAAGTAATAACAACTCCTTTCACTTTTGCTGCTACGGCTCATTCGCTTGCCTGGAACAATATTAAACCGGTTTTTTGTGATATTGAAGAAGACACCTTCAATTTAAATCCAGATTGCATAGAAGCTTTAATAACGCAGAATACTACAGCAATTTTACCAGTACACGTTTTCGGTAATCCGTGCAATGTGGAAAAAATACAGCGTATTGCAGAGAAATACGGACTAAAGGTGTTGTATGACGCCGCACATGCATTTGGAGTGAAAGTTAACGGAAAGCCCATAGCCTCGTTCGGTGATGCATCGATGTTCAGTTTTCATGCTACAAAAATATTTCACACTATTGAAGGTGGCGCGTTAGCCTTTAACGACCCTTATTTGAAGGAGCGTGCAGATTCGCTAAGAAATTTCGGAATAAGGGGTACAGATTATGTTATGGAACCTGGGACCAATGGAAAATTAAATGAAGTGCAAGCTGCAGTCGGAATATTATTATTGCCAAAAGTTGAAGCTGAAATTGAAAAAAGAAAAGAAATTACAAAGCAATACGGCCAATTACTGGGGAATGTTAGTGGAATCACAGTTAGTAAGGATATGCCAGGCGTAACTCATAACTACCCATACTTTGTTATTAGGATTGACAAAGATAAATATGGTTTATCCCGAGACGAGGTTTTTGATAAATTGAAGGAATACAATGTGATATCAAGGAAGTATTTCTACCCGCTGTGCAGCAATTATCAGTGCTACAGCGACATACCGTCTGCGTCGGTATCAAGACTTCCTGTAGCAAACAAGATTGCCGATACAGTGCTAGCCCTCCCACTTCATGGAAGAATGCAAGCTGATGATGTAGAAAAAATTTGCGATATTATTAAGGGTATAATGCCATGAAAGATATAGTCATTATAGGAGCAGGAAGCTTTGGCAGAGAAGTGGCACAACTCATTGATGACATTAATATGGATAAGAAATCATGGAATCTGTTGGGGTTTATAGATGAAACTACTCTGAAACATGGAACTATGATTAATTCTAATATTGTCCTAGGGGGCTTTGATTGGCTTGAAAAGAACGGAGGAGACAAATTATCTGCCATATGTGCAATTGGAAATCCAAGAGATAAATATGCCGTTATCAAAAAAATATCTGCATACGGTTTGAATTATACAAACTTGATTCATCCGTATGCTAAAGTAAGTAAATTTGTAGAGTTCGGGTATGGAAATATCATTTGCAGTAATTCTTTTATATCAGTCAATATAAAAATTGGAAACCATGTATCAATTAATCCAGGCTGTGGAATTGGGCATGATGTGGTTATAGAGAATTACTCCTCCTTGTATTGGAATGTTACGCTATCCGGGAATGTAAAAGTGGGTGAAGGCTGTGAGATAGGCTCAAAAGCAGACATAATCCCCAAAAGGACTATTGGCAAATGGAGCGTAATAGGTGCAGGAGCAGTAGTAATTGAAGATATACCTGATAATTGCACTGCTGTGGGAATACCGGCAAAACCTATCAAATTTCTTCAGCCCATAAAAATATGATCTTAACATAAATCACCAAGAAGGGAATTAAAAATATGAAACCATTTTTTTTAGATGAAAATACTGTTAGTTTTACCGATAAAGTAAAGGGATTGACGCGGAACCTGTTTAGTAAGGGCAATGATGAAAGACAAAGTTATAAAAAGTCAGAAACAAATCCTCCAATATTTATAAACTATGTTACCTTTAACCGTTTAGGTCTTACACAAAGGAATTTAAGTAGAATTCTCGAAACGGAGGAAGATTTTGAAATGCATATTATTGATAGCAATTCAAGAGATGATTCGTGGGATTATATCCAGAGCCTAAAGGATAGTCGCATTAAATACAAAACGAGGTTTGATATAAATCAAGGACCGATCTATCCTTTAAACCTAAGTCTCACAAAAAGAAAGCCTAATCAATATTTTATGACCATTGACAGTGATGTATATATATATACTGACAACTGGATATCACGGTTTATGGAAGTCTTTAATGAATTTCCCGAAGTAGGAGTTCTCGGTGTAATGAGAGATACTCCGTATCCAAGATATATGCCTCCTGTTATTCCTAAGGTCAGTGGCGACATATCCTACCTTCAGCTTAAAAATGCGGCTGTTGGTGTTGACTTAGATTTTATACCTGGGCAACTGCAGTGTTTGAGACCTGAACTTATAAATGAAATAGGATACTGGAGCGAGGAAAACGGCTATGGAGATGCAGAACTCTCTCCAAGGGTAAACAATTACACCTCTTTTAAGGTTGGATATTTGACTACAGTTGAAATCGATATGAAACAGTCAATTGGGTGCGATGAATGCAAAGCTAGAGATTACTGCAAACTTAGCAAAAGTATAAATACCTGCTTCTCACTAGGGAAAAAGAGCAATATGAATGAGTCTTTTGTTAGAAAACACGGATGGAAATATCTTGAGACTTTTAAGGAGCTGGAAGAAGGCAAAAGAACTGCCTATTGTGCTTCGATACATGACCCAGCCTCAATGGAAAATCATGTATATAACAAGGAATGGGCTAATGAAAACTTTGACTACTATATTAAAAACTCGAACCAATACGAGGATTTGCGATGAAGATATATATAAGCGCATCATGGAAAAATCGGGTGAAGGTACGCGAACTGTCTGAGACGCTTAGGAACTACAATTACGATGTTTTCGATTTTACCGACCCCCAAAATAGAAAAACTAATGAAGTACCACCTGAAATGTTTCTTGAACAGTTTGATCCATCCCAGCATATATACAGTAAATACCTTGAACGCAAAGAATGGCGGGACGTTGTCAATGAAAACCGTGAAGAAATAGAAAAGGCTGACCTTATAATTTTGCTTCTCCCTTGCGGGATTGATGCTACTGCTGATTGGGCACTGGGAGTAGGAATGGGTAAACATTCCATAATAGTCGGGCACCCGCCTAAAGGAGAAGGAAGTGAGGTCCACCTTTGGGCGGATGAAATACTCGATAGTAAAGAAGATATAATATCATGGTTGAAATCTCATAAACATATTGGAGATTCTAAGTGACAGTTTAGAGATATGTCAGGAAGTATTAAAGAGGAAAGGGTTACAAATATCAACTTATTTATTCTTATAATAAAAAACTGCAAGTTGTGTACGATCGCGAAGATGTAGTTTTTCTAATAAAATGCTTATGTAGTTGCGTACAGTGCCCTCGCTTAAATATAGTACTTCCGATATCTCTTTGTTACTGAGGCCCTCAGCAATACGAACTAGCAACTCAGTCTCTTTTTCAGTTAGGTCAAAACGAGAAAACGATGCTTTGCTATTTTCTTGGATAAAGTTTGGAAGCTTTGTAATTATCTCATCACCAAAAACACTTTGACCCATCTGAACTGACTTTAAAGCTGGAACAATGCACTCGAAATTTTGCTTCAAAAGATAGCCCTTTGAGCCAATGCGGAGAGCCTTAATGATATAAGCATCATCTGAAAAAGTAGTTAAAAATAGTATTCGTGCACTTGGATAGTGTTTCAAAATAAACTCTCCAGCATCTAGTCCTATCATTGTATCCATTCGTATGTCCATCAACAAGACATCAGGCTGTAAAAGTTCAAACAACTCAATGGCCTGTTTACCGTTATTTCCTGTACCAATTACTGATATATCAGGGTCCGCTTCTAAAATGGTTTTCAAAGAAGCACATACCAGTTTATCATCATCAATTATTAAAACCTTCATTGATCTAACCTCCATGAGCCGAGTATTGCGGCTACTAAATGTAATAAAAGTGCTGTCCTTCTGTGCTACTTACCTTTGGGTATAGAAATAAATATTTTGAAGCCAGTTTCTATATTTATATGAATATTGCCATTAAAGCTGAGGACTCGTTCTTCAATATTAGTTAAACCAATGCCATCTTCTAAGTTGTATCCACTCACATGACCATTATCTTGAATAATGAGCTGAAATAGCGCCGGGTGCTCACGCAGGGCAACATTAACCTCCGTGGCATGGGAGTGTTTAATAATATTTGATAGAGCTTCCTTGAGAATAGATATGAAACAATACTTCAATTTATTATTTACATTATCACTTAAATCGTAATCCAAATGAACACTGCAGAACGTAAAGCCAGTGACAAGCCCCCTAACTTGAGAATATAAATCAATAGCATCATCGTGCAAATTGTGTACGCTATTTCTAATGCTATCCATTGCCTGAGACATTGTATCCTTGACTGATGAAAGGCTCTCTTTGAGGTTCTCGGCCTTGTTAATAGACATAATGGCACCAATCTGCAAAAGACATCTTGAAAGTAGATGTCCAACATTATCATGAATTTCCATCGCAATCCTATTTCGTTCCTTCAACGTGGCAACATTCATCTCATAATCCTGCTTTTCCATCAAATCACTATTTTTCTTCTGCAATAAAATAGAACGTTCCTTTGAGGTGTCTCTATATTTAGTAAACTCATAAATCATTTTGTTAAAGCTCTGTGTCCTGAACTTTAAAAGATAGGAAATCATTAGAAGTAGGGTAAGCATTACCCTAAGGGTCAAAGAGAATTGACTTAAATGCGAAACAATAGGTATCAATACTAATAAAGAAAAAATTTGCTCCTTGGTGGCAAAAACATCATAGCAGATTAAGGGCAGAAATACCAAAAACTGAGGTTGCCATTGACATACAAGAATATACGCTCCAACAAATACCAATCTAGGCAATTTTGTATCTAAGTAGCTGTTTAGAGCGCTTATAGTTAATGAAATAATTACGGGCGCTACGCTTATGCCATATCCAGCGTCAAGAGCAAATAGCGCAAAGCAGGCTATAAAGATAATAAGTTTATCAATTAAATAAATTGTCATTAAGTAAAGCCTTTCAAGTTAAAATTCCCTTGCAGTCAATACCAATAGTTTACCAAGAATTTCTATATTACTCAATGATTAAATGAGAGCAGGATGTTTGAAGCGAGTCAGGTGTTGTTTTGCGAGTTTACATAAAAAGTTTGCAATTTTATGAACCCATACGACTAAAGTTACATAAAATAAATTAAATATAACTAAAGGGGTTGAAGATTGAGAGGATGGATAAATTTGTAGTTATTATGGCAGGAGGTTCAGGAACAAGGCTATGGCCTCTTTCTAAAGAAACTAAACCAAAGCAGTTCATTAGTATCGATGAAGGTAACTGTATGCTGGTGCAAACTATTGAACGCATGTGCGAAGTTGTTCCGACTGACAAATGTTTTATTATAACCAACAGGAATCTTCTGGATATCACGTGGGATACCGTTAAGGATTTGATACCCTATTCCAATATAATACTGGAGCCCGAAAAGAAGAATACTGCAGCATGTGTTGCGTACGCTTCGTTGTTGTTAAAGGAAAAATTCGGTGAGGGTTTATTATGTTTTGTACCAGCAGATGGGTATGTCAAAGACCATATGGGCTATAGAAATACAATAGAGCTTGCTTATGTTGCGGCAGAGAGTACCAACAATCTAGTCATCATTGGGATTACTCCTACCTATCCTTCTACGGGCTATGGTTATATACAAATAGACAAGGATACTGATGCAGAAGAAAGAGTATTGGCAGTATTAAGGTTTATTGAAAAACCCAATTTTGAATCTGCGCAAGAGCTAGTTTCATCAGGAGAATTTCTGTGGAATGGGGGTATTCTGGCAGGAAATATGAATACCATAGTAGACTGCATAAAAGCTTCTTTGCCTGACCACTTCAACAAACTTTCTGAAGCGATAAAACACGAAGCTGAGGGAAATTTTAAGACATACATCGAGAATGCATATAATGAACTACAGAATATATCCTTTGATAAGGGTGTACTTGAAAAAAGCAAAAGTATTTGCGTAATAAGAGGCAATTTTGACTGGGACGATATAGGAAGTATCAATACTTTATCCAAAACACTGAACTCGGATGCAGAGGGTAATTCAATTAAAGGCAAACATTTTGGTATAGGTACAAGTAATTCAGTGATATATGGTGATGACATCTTTATTGCAACAATTGGCATTGATAATTTGATAGTAGCAGCCACAAAAGAGGCAATTATTGTTTGCCCTCGTGATAGAGCTCAGGATGTCAAAATACTTGTTGAAACACTCAAACGAAATGGTTTCGAAAACCTTTTATAATTCTACGAAAAGGGCACATTTTACAATAGAATTAGGCTTTATTATTAACTGATATCTGGCATCTGCCAGTAGTATATGATGAGAGGAAAATGAAAATAATGCTCGAAAATGAAAGACTTATTGAACTATATAAAATAATGCAGACTATCAGAAAAGTTGAGCAAAAAATTGAAGATGAATACAAATATGATGAAATGAAAACCCCAATACATCTGTCTATAGGGCAGGAAGCAGTATCAGCAGGTGTATGTATCCACCTCAGGAAAGATGATTATATATTCGGAACACATCGAAGTCATTCACAATATATAGCTAAGGGCGGAGATTTGAAAAGAATGATAGCAGAGATATATCTGCGCAGAACAGGATGCTCTCTTGGCAGAGGCGGCTCAATGCATCTAATTGACACCGATGTTGGAATATTTGGGTCTTCCGCCATCGTAGGAGGGAATCTGCCTCTCGGAACCGGTACGGCTCTCGCCTCTAAGCTTCAAAACAATGATAGAGTAACAGCAATATTTTTCGGTGATGGGGCAGTAGATGAGGGTACCTTTCATGAAAGCTTGAACTTTGCTTCACTAAAGAAACTGCCGGTAATTTATATATGTGAAAACAACTCTTATGCGATAAACTCACACCAATCACGGAGGCATACTAAAAACAACATATATAAATGGGCGCATGGCTACGATATTCCAGGCTATCAAATAGATGGAAATGATGTTATAAAAGTTTCAGAATTTGCGCAGGAAGCTATTTCAAGATGTAGAAACGGTGAAGGGCCAACGCTTATAGAATGCATGACCTATAGGTGGAAAGGACATATTGGGACGACAAATGATGTTGGGGAAGGATTTAGGCCAAAATCAGAATATGACTATTGGATTTCAAAATGCCCAATAAAATGGTACGTTGATTATCTTAAAGGAATAGGGATTCTTGAGGAAAAAATGGATAGCAGCATAAATGAAGAAATAGATCAACTTATCAGCGACGCTTTTGAATTTGCCAAGAATTCTCCAAAGCCATTGCCTACTGAGCTGCTTGATTTTGTATATGCAAATTAAAATATCCAATGCACAAGATTTAATATGTAAAGAAAAAATTGTATTTTAGGAGGGTTTTAACTATGCCTTGGACAACAATTCAAGTAGAAAAACAAGATAATTATTTTATAAAGGATGAATCGGATGCAAGTAGAGTAATTTCATATAAAGATGCGATATATGAAGCCTTGGACCAATCAATGTCAAGGGACTCAAGAGTATTTATAATGGGTGAAGGTGTTGATGATCCGGGAGGGATATTCGGTACTACTAAAGGCTTACACGAGAAATATGGAAGGAACAGGGTATTTGACACACCAATAGCTGAAAACTCTTTGACAGGTATAGCTGCAGGAGCTGCTATGGCAGGCCTTAGACCAGTTTTGATCCATAGCAGGATGGACTTTCTAATAATTTCATTAGATCAGCTAGTGAATCATGCCTGCAAATGGAGCTATATGTTTGGAGGGAAAGTGAACGTTCCGCTTGTAGTCCGTACCATCAGTGCCCGCGGTTGGGGTTCGGGAGCACAGCATTCACAGTGTATACAGGGTATGCTGATGAATGTACCAGGCTTGAAAATAGCTGTTCCAGCTACACCATATGATGCCAAAGGACTATTGGTTTCCAGCATAATTGACAATAATCCTGTACTGTTTGTGGAACATAGATGGCTCTATAAAAATATGGGCAATGTTCCTGAAGCATTATATTCTATACCGTTTGGTAAGGGTATAGTGAGGAGAACGGGTACAGATGTAACTATTGTAGCACTATCCTATATGGTAATAGAAGCTTTAAAAGCTGCTGAAAAGCTTCAGGCGGAAAATATATCTGCTGAGGTTATAGACTTGAGGACAATAAAGCCATTAGATGAAGATATCATTTTTGAGTCCCTCGCCAAGACTGGAAAACTTCTAATAGCCGATACAGGCTCCAAAACGGGTGGGGTAGCTTCTGAAATTTCAGCACTGGTAGCAGAAAAGGCCCTCCATCTGCTGAAAAAACCTATTGTAAGAGTATGCTGCCCAGACGCACCAACGCCATCAAGTGACATTCTGGAAAAAGTCTATTATCCGGATTCGGAGACGATATACACTAAAGTAATTGAATTATCTCAGCGGCAGTTCTAATATCCCGCTCTTACAGTGCGCGATACAAGGACCGCCAAGCTTCGAAATAAGTGCAACTAGAGTTCAGAAAACTTCATCTGAACTAAGTTTTCTTTATTGAAATAGTAGTGAAGGGAGCAACTCCATGGATAAAATCATTGAACAAGATTGTCTAGAGTATATAAAGAAAATCGATCTTGTTGCCTTGCATGATAAAACTGTCGTAATTACAGGTGCTAATGGTCTAATCGGAACGTACCTGATATATATGCTTCACGTGGCAAATATGGTGGAAGGGGCAGGTATTAATATTGTGGCCATCAGTAAAAACTCACCCTGCGCAGCACTATGTGATATATTTGCTCATAATTACCAGTTTCATTCTATGGATCTTAATAGGATGGAATATAATGTTTTGCAACAAAAAGCAGATTATATTATACACGGAGCAACTTATGCACAGCCAGGAAAATTCCTTCGGAATTATATGGATACCATTCACCTTAATACCTCAGTAACAGAAAAGCTTTTGCAAAAAGCAAAAAACGATGGTGCCAAGTTTCTGTTTTTAAGCTCGTCAGAAATTTATGGCGAACCGGATGAAAAAAATATACCTACTCCGGAAGATTATCCTGGACTATGCTCGCCAGTAAGTATAAGGTCCATATATTCGGAATCGAAAAGAATGGGAGAAACCCTGTGCTTTGCATATAAAAACTTTGAAGGTATTGATGCAAAAGTCGCAAGAGTGGCAATGACGTACGGCCCGGGAGTTAAACTAAATGACGAACGGGTACTTGCACAGTTTTTAAAGCAAGCCCTAAATGAAAAAAAAATTGTTATGCTTGATGACGGAAGCAAAGTGAGAACATTTTGCTATGTTGCAGACTGTGTGCTTATGCTGCTTAACATCCTCCTATATGGCACCGATTTTGTGTATAACGTAGGGAATAAGGACAGTATCAGCATAAGAAGGGTAGCTGAGGAAATCTGCTCATTAACTGATAGTACACTTTCGGTGGAGCCGACCCAGCAGCTCCAAATGCAGAACGTAAAAGT
Organism: Ruminiclostridium sp.; assembly: GCA_036507975.1. GTDB lineage: Bacteria > Bacillota > Clostridia > Acetivibrionales > DSM-1351 > Ruminiclostridium. The sequence goes on along the minus strand of DATCID010000042.1, from coordinate 6,621 downwards.
CTCTCCAGAACGTGTTGAACTGGATATAGGAAAGATATGCGCTGAGTTCAAGGTTGAACAATTTAAACCCTTTAAGGAAGGGCTAGCTTGCACGGTTGCCTGGAACTTGGAGATAACAAAAGAGAACTGAAAGAAAATTTAGTTTACAATAATATAAAATTTTATTCACACTTCAAATATGGTAGACATAAAATAACATGAAAACCATTTATCCAATGTCTACCGCCGCTAATACTCACGCTTATATAAGTGAGATTAGTAGATTTACGACCCTGGACAATGATTTATAAGATTCAGAGGGAATAATAACTCCCACGAAATTTAAGAACTTTATTTATAATAATGAGGTGAAAAGAAACATGTCAAGTGATAGATTCCTGCTAATTAAAGCCTGGAGTTGTACATTATGGGGAGATATAGACCATGTGCTCAGTCAACTACTTATAGCTGAGCTAACAAATAGAAGTCCAGTTATTTATTGGCCTACACACTGCCTGCACAATGGGGTTGTGCATACAAACGGATTTGAATTATATTTTGAACCTATTTCCAACTACACAATCTTTAACATTACAAAACCTGAATACACCTATTATCCACCAATATGGGATGCTGACAATTTGTTGGTTGATGATCAAAACAAAGAAACCTGGGTGTATCGTAACATTGGGGATTTTATAGGTAGCAATGCAAATGTAGTAATAGGAGATGTATATTATAATGTATATGAGCTCATCCCGTTTATAAAAAAGAACCACCCTGCATATGGAATGAATATTGAACAGACTTACCATTATCTTTTTAGTAAATATATCAAAGTTAAAGCAGATATAGAAATGGAAATACAAAATTATTACAACTCCTATATTAAGGATAAACATCCTGTACTGGCGGTACATGTACGCAGAATTGACAAAGAAATGGTATTTGATACAAGAAAATCTGATAAGTACAGAAATCAATATTGGAATAAGTATTATAAGAAAAACCCAAAAAAGCCAACTGAACGAAAAGAAAAATTAAATGGATTATTCAGAAAAGGCAAGGCTAAGCAACCCAACGGTGCATATCATATGGAAATACGTAAGTATATCGACAAACATAATGTTAAAAAAATATTCCTACTTACAGATTGCGAAGAAACTATAAAGGAATATCAAAAGAAATATGGCGATATGTTGATATTTACCACCTGCAAAAGAATGAAAGAGGGCGATGCAGTATCCCAGATGGAAAATCCGATGATAAAAAGGAGTAGAGGTATTGAGGTAATAAAAGATACGTATATTGCTTCTAAGTGTGAATTTTTTATTGGAAATGATTATTCTAATCTATCCCATGCTGTAACACGTATAAAAGATTGGACAGATAAAAGTGTAAAACTTCTGTACTGGTTGCATAAAAAGCGTAAATACCCTATTAATGTTAAGCTAATTATTAAAAAGGAAAAAGATAATATATTCCGACGTATAATCAATCAGGCTAAAATGTTTATAGATAAACACCGGCAGGGTTTGAAAAATGGAGGTAATAGGAATGTCAAATGACCAATTTTTACTTATAAAGTCTTGGGGATGTGGTTTTTGGTCGGATATAGATCATGTTATGGGCCAGTTGCTTGCTGCTGAACTGACCAACCGGATTCCTGTGATTTATTGGGGAACAAACAGCCTGTATGCCGAATCCTTCCAAACTAATGCTTTTGAACTTTATTTTGAGCCGGTATCGAAGTACTCCATTTATGATGTAATCAAGCCGCAATACACATATTATCCACCTGTGTGGAAATACGATAATATAATGATAGAGGATTTAGACAAGATTACATGGATGCACCGCAACTTAGGAGAGATGATGAGTAGTGATGCAAATGTAGTGGTCAGTGACGTTCATTATTTTATACGTCCATTGATTAATTTTATTACAAAGGAGCACTGGGCATATGGAATGACTTCCCAACAGATTTACCGGGTCCTTTTTGATAAGTATCTAAAACTTAAACCAGATATAGAATTAGAAATAAAGGAATTTTTAGATGAGAAGCTAACGGATCAAAGTCCTTCCCTTGGAGTCCATTATAGGGGTGGCGATAAAGTACGTGAGGTAGAGAATCTATCACACTTAAATAAGCAATATCATGCAGAAATAAGAAACTTTATAAACAAATATAATATAAAGAAAATTCTTTTACTTACAGACTGTGAAGATATGGTGGAAGAATTTATAGAGAAGTATGGTTCTAAGGTAATATTTACCGACTGCAGAAGAGGTGCAAAGAATGCTACTGATGAAGCTCCTCACTTGCAGGATTATACCTTTAAAAGGCGAAAGGGCATAGAAATTATTAAGGACACCTACCTGGCTTCCAACTGTGATTTCTTTATAGGAAATGGATATTCAAATGTGTCCTATACTGTAAAACGCCTGAAAGATTGGCCACAGGGGAATATAATACTCTTCTTTAGAAATTTGAAGGATGAACTCAAATTGGCTAATAAACGTTCTAAAGCTGTATTTCATAAGCGAAAAATAGAGGAAAAAAATCATAAAATAGAATACCCAGAATTTTACGGAGGTGTTAACACATATGTCGATTAATGGATTCCTTCTTATTAAATCATTAGGCAAGAGCATTTGGGCCGATGTGGATCATGTTATATGCCAAATTTTTGCCGCTGAACTGACTAATCGTATTCCAATAGTTTACTGGGGAATAGAGAGCCTGTACAGTCAGTCCATGAATACAAATGCATATGAATTATTTTTCGAACCTATATCCAAATATACTGCTCATGATATAACACGTAAGGAATATACGTTCTACCCACCGATATGGAGATATGAAAATGTGCTGGCAGTGGATAGCGACAGATTAAAAATGGAATATCGTGATTTGAATAGTATTATGAAAAGTGATGCAGATGTTGTTGTAAGCGATGTTTATTACCCATTAACGGCGTTAATGCCATGGATTAGAAAAGACCACTGGGCATATGGCAAGACTCCCCATCAGATATATCGACAGCTTTACGACAAGTATTTGAAATTAAAACCTGAAATAAATAAGGAACTTCAAAAATTTACAAATACTCATCCAAATTTTAGAGATGAAAGACCTATCATTGGGGTACATGTTCGCGGAACTGCAATAGCTAATGAAGTTGCCCAGATATACGACCTTAATGAGTATTATAAACCCAATGTATGGCAATTTATTGTCAAATATAATGCAAGGCACTTGTTTGTAATAACTGATTCAAATAAGATTTTAAGACAATACAAAAAGTTATATAGTAAAAATGATTTGTTGATCTATAGCGATAGTAAGAAAACACCCTTTAAGGAACGAATAGCAACTTGCATGATAGATTATCCTAATAAAAGACATAAGGGTGTTGAAGTTGTAAAAGATACTATTGAGATTATAAAAGATACCTATTTAGCATCGCAATGCGACTTTTTTATAGGAAACGGGTATTCAAATCTATCCAATACGGTAATGCGCCTACGAGACTGGCCTGAAACAAACATTAAACTTTTATATTAAGTAATGCTAAAAAGGGAATCATCTAAGATTCCCTTTTTTCAACGTATACCTTTGTTAACTGGATGAGAATATCGTTACAAAATTAAATGCTAATACATTAGTTAAATAGGGAATATATTTGATTCCCTGGAATATATATTATATATGAAAACTTATGTAGGAGTGGGTCCAATGAATTATACCCCAGATGAGTTAAAATGCATATGTCTTAAAAGATCATTTTTAGATGGATACAGCAAAAAGCAAGTTGACAACTTACTTGTTCTTATTAATGAGGATTACACCCAATTTGTTAGAGATAATGAAGAACTAAAAAGCAAAGTATCTGTATTGACTGAAACCCTTCATCACTATAAGATTCTTGAAGAATCACTCCAGCATTCAATACTTGTTGCACAGCATACGAGTGAACAAATCAAAGTAAATGCATGTGAAAAGGCAAAAATTATTATTGATGAAGCAGATATGAATGCTCAAAAACTTATTTCTAGTGCAAATCAGGAGGTAATCAAAACCAGAGGTAAATACGAAGAAATAAAAGCTCAATTATTTACATTCAAAACAAAGTCAGAAGCTTTACTGCTATCGCAATTAGAAATTTTGAAACAAATGCTCGTAGAATAACTTATATATTGCAAAAAAATGGGAGAATGTCTTTTAGCTGAGACAGTCTCCCATTTTTAAATCCTTTAGAATAATTACTTATATGACATGATTTAGATAGTATTCATATTCTCTTCTAATACCTTCTTCTATATCAATCTTTGGCTTCCAGCCGGTTTCTTCAATTTTTGTATTGTTCAGTACCCTTCTAGGAGTACCATCAGGCTTGCTGGAATCAAAGACAATTTCACCACTATAACCTATGACACGCTTAATTGTAGTAGCCAGTTCCTTTATGCTTATTTCCTGCCCTGAGCCTATATTTATAAAATCATTGCCTTGATAAGTTTGCATCAGGAAGAGGCAGGTATCAGCCAGGTCATCTACATATAAGAACTCTCTTAAAGGAGTACCGGTTCCCCATAATTCCACAAATGGAATGTTCTCAATTTTAGCATTGTGAACTTTTATAATCATTGAAGGAATTACATGTGAGTTATATATGTCAAACCTGTCATTAATCCCGTATAGACTTGCGGGCATTGCACAAATATATTCCGTTCCATATTGCTTATTATAAGTTTGACACATCTTAATTCCGGATATTTTAGCTAAGGCATATGCTTCATTTGTGGATTCTAATGATCCTACAAGAAGGTACTCTTCTTTAATAGGCTGTGGGCATGTTTTGGGATAAATACAGGAACTTCCAAGAAACATTAGCTTTTTTACATTGTTCTCATAAGAGCTTTTTATGACATTACATTCAATTAACATGTTTTCCATTATGAAAGCTGCAGGGTAGGTGGTGTTTGCATGTATGCCTCCAACCTTTGCCGCAGCTAGAAATACATATTCTGGTTTTTCTTCTTCAAAAAATTTTGCTGTTGCTGCTTGATTTGTTAAGTCAAGCTTAGCGTGTGACATGCAAATAATATTATTATATCCGTTGTTCTGAAGGCACCTGACTATCGCAGATCCCACCATTCCATTATGCCCCGCCACATAAATTTTACTACTTTTATCCATTCTCTTTATCTCCTCCATTAGTACTCCTTTATATCACCGTCAACCATCATTTTAACCAGTTGTTCAAAAGACACCTTTTGATTCCAATTCAGCTTGTTTTTGGCTTTAGCGGGGTCTCCTAGAAGTAGCTCAACTTCTGTTGGTCTGAAATATTTACTGCTGATATTAATTAGTTCTCTTCCAGTATCACTGTCAATGCCCTTCTCATTTTCACCAGAGCCTTCCCATTTAAGCGTAATTCCTACATTTTTAAAAGCAAGCTCACAGAATTCTCTTACAGTATGAGTTTCTCCTGTTGCGATAACATAGTCATCAGGCTCTTTTTGTTGAAGCATAAGCCACATAGCTTCCACATAATCTCCAGCAAAACCCCAGTCTCTTTTTGAATCAATGTTTCCCAAATAAAGTTTTTCTTGTTTGCCCTTTATAATATTGGCAATTCCTTTAGTTATTTTTCTGGTAACAAAGGTTTCACCTCTCCTTGGGGATTCATGATTAAAGAGGATTCCATTACAAGCGAATATATTGTATGCTTCTCTGTAATTTACCGTTATCCAGTAGGCATAAATTTTTGATGCTGCATAAGGGCTACGTGGATAGAAAGGGGTGTTCTCATTTTGTGGAACCTCTCTAACTTTTCCATACAATTCACTTGATGAAGCTTGATAAAACTTAATGCCGGTATCTACTTCTCTAATGCTATCCAAAAGCCTGACTGTACCTAAGGCATTGACATCAGATGTAAACTCAGGTACATCAAAAGATACTTTTACATGGCTTTGGGCTCCTAAGTTGTAAACCTCATTGGGTTCAATCCTATAGATCAAATTACTCAGGCTACCCGAATCAGTTAAATCACCAAAATGTAGAGATAAATTAGGATTTGCAGCAGCACCTTCAATTAAGTGGTCTATCCTCTGTGTATTCAAGGTACTGCTTCTTCTGACAATACCGTGTACTTTATATCCTTTATCTAATAAAAACTCTGCCAGGTAGGACCCATCCTGTCCAGTTATACCTGTAATTAAAGCTTTCTTCATGTACACAACTCCTTTTCTGTAAAATAATAATATAGCTGAAGTTATTAAAGCAGCATTTAGATTACATAATATGTTTCGAAATCAAATTATGGAACGGTCAGGCTACTTAAATATATACTTGATGGGCGATAACAATGGGATAAAACATGACATTTGTCATATAAAGAATTGATTCCAGACACTTATGAGTTATGGGGGAATGTTGTAGAATGGGAATAGATCAAAATCAAAATCAAGGTCAAAATCAAAAGATAGTGAATGGTGAATAATGAAGAGTGGAGCGCCAAGAAAGCGCCTAAGATATAGCAGGTGGAAATCCTGTGCGGAAAGGGTGAGCCGCCCACCGCTATCCATTCCTTGGAACCGAAAGGGTGACCTTAGGTTTAAGCGTAGGACGGAGAG
>DATCID010000041.1:0-4441 GCA_036507975.1 Ruminiclostridium sp. | reverse complement strand
AAACAGTACTTTCTTTGCCGCATTCAGGGCATTTGCAACTATGCGGTTTTGACTTAATATAAATATGCAAGGCTTTTTGATCTTCTCTATGATCATATATGAAATGGTTTCGATCTAAAAGGAACGAATAATCCTGTGTTTCATGATACTTCATTTCATCATCACATCCTTATATTTGATACCTTATTATACCATAAATACCCAAATATGAGAAGTGTTAAATCAAAGAAAAAGCAGGTTTTTTTATACCTGCTTTTTCTTCATGTACCCAAAGTTCAGAAAGAACCTTATTTTGCATCACTAGGGCTTTTAGTTTGTGCTCTCATTGGTTTAAATTTACATCTGTGCAATTATTCATTCTACATATCTTGAATTTTTACGAATAAGACTTTACTGAGTATTACGTCCAATACTTCTTTCCCCATCAGGCTATTATGACCAGATATACAGGTGTCAAAATCTATGTTTTTATAAATATTCAAGGTATTCAGATAGATTGACTTCTCACACTCTAGTCCTGGGACTATATCCTCTAAAGTATCTCCGATGTTATCCCCCACATTGAGTATCTTTTCTTCTTCATCTAACACACTTATTGAATCTGATGAATGTCCTGGTGTATAAAAGATCCTTATTTTGTCTTCTGGAAAATACAATTCCTTATCAAAGCACAGATTCGGAAGCTCCTTTTCTATTGTTCCAAACGCATAGCGTCCATTCTTTTCAAGCATATTTTCCCACTTTCGTTCAAGGATTTCTCTGCATAGTCTGTGAGAAATAATGGTGGACGCTTTAAATGCACCGTTTCCCCATACATGATCCCAGTGGTAATGTGAATTTATCACCACTAGCGGCTTCTGACTACTTTTAAGTACTTCTTGAATAGGCTCTACGCTCAAAGAACCAAGCCCTGTGTCAATAAGGAAATTATGTTTGTTACCTAGAATCAAATGAAGATGAAGATCCCATTCAGGCATGTTTTCATGAGTAAATAGTATACTTCTATTTTTAATCTTTTTTACGATCATTATCTTGTCTCCCTATTTTGAAAAGCTTATGTATTTATTATACTATCAAAACCTATTCTTATATAGTCTGGTTCCTTTATATTCCAATTACAGGATATCTGCATGATGACATCCCGTAATTACAATTTGCAAACAATAACTCTACTATATTTGATCAAAGTTAATCCTTCAAAGTGTTCTTATTTTCTGATCTGATATCTCACTGATTTCAAAAAAGCTATGAGATTTGTTGTCTCATAGCTTTAATATTTATATAATAAATTAAATTTACCTTTGAGGCAATCGTATCATGTGTCAGGTGTCAACTATTTCAATTGATTTCCTTTCAAAATAATTACAACCATACTTATCTATTTTTCATAATAAGTGTACCCACGAAGGCCATTTTCGTAGGCCAGCATAATTTCCGGTCTCTCGCTGGCGCTGATTAGCCCATCACGTATAGCAGCTTCTGCTTTTTCACGAAAACTCACTAGCATTTCTTTCGGCTCATACTCAACATAGGAGAGCACATCTGCCACACTATCTCCATGAATTTCCTTTACTAAATCATAAGTTCCATCGGAATTGATTCGCACACTTACAACATTAGTATCACCAAACAGGTTGTGTAGGTCACCTAAGGTTTCCTGATAAGCCCCAACTAGGAAAACACCAAGATAGTATTCGTCGCCATTTCTCATTTCATGCAACGGTAATGTATTCCGAACATCATGAAGATCTATGAAGTGGTCAATCTTCCCATCGCAGTCACAGGTTATATCTGCAATAACAGCATTGCGCTTTGGCAACTCTAACAATCGGTGCAACGGCATAATTGGAAACAACTGGTCGATAGCCCAACTGTCAGGGATAGACTGAAATACTGAGAAATTGCAATAATAGATGTCGGCTATTGCACTCTCAATGTCCTCCAAATCAGGTGGAGCATTTTTTAGCTTCTTCCTTTCCTTCGCAATCTGGTTAATTGTATTCCAGAAGATTTTTTCTGAAAATGCTCGTTCACGAAGGCTAAGTCTGCCATGCTTAAACATGTCGCGAATCTCATCACGATAGTAAAGCGCATCATTATAGCATTCCTGAATGTTCTTCTGCGTAATATTTTTATTAACATCAAATAGATTTCTAATTTGTTCAGAGGTATTCTCGTCAAGTTTATCCGGCACATCATGCTCCTCGAACTTTTCTACATCCAAAACATTAAACAACAATACTGAATAGTAAGCTACCGTAGTACGTCCTGACTCAGTTACGATGACCGGGTGAGGTACATCACTAGATTCCAGGGTGGTCATGACAGCTTCCACAATATCAGTACAGTACTCTTCCACAGAATAATTACGGCTATTCACATAGTTGGTGTTTGAGCCATCATAATCAACTGCAAGGCCTCCACCCAAATCCAGATAGCCCATCGGCGCACCCTCGTTGACTAGTTCTGCATATACACGAGTTGCTTCTAATACAGCCGAACGAATATCTCGAATATTTGGTATCTGTGAACCAAGGTGATAATGAAGTAGTTTAAGGGAATCCAGCATATTTTTCTCTTTTAAGGTATCCACCATTGAAATGACCTGAGACATATTCAAGCCAAAAATACTACGGTCACCACCCGATTCTGTCCAATGACCACCAGCTTTTGCAGAAAGCTTTATACGGATACCGATGTTAGGTTTAACTCCCAAAGCCTTTGAGCGATTGAGCAAAATGTCAAGTTCACCTGGAATCTCAATGACAAAGAAACATTTAAATCCCATTTTGACAGCATAAAGACCCAAATCTATGAATTCTTCATCTTTATAACCATTGCAGATGAGACAGGCTTCCTTGTCTTTCATTAGAGAAAGCGCTGCAACCAATTCTGCTTTGCTACCTACCTCAAGACCGTGATGATAGCGCTGACCAAATTTGGTCACTTCCTCAACCACTTGTTGCTGCTGGTTAACTTTAATGGGGTATACACCACGATATGCCCCCTTGTAATTCAACTTACTCATCGCTTCATTAAAAGAGTCGTTGAGAAAAGAAATCTGTGAGTCTAACAAATTCTCAAAGCGTAATAACACCGGCATATCAAGCCCACGTTCGCGAACACCTGAAATAATATCCATTATGCTGATTGCAGCCGAATCATTGTCCTTATATGGGTTGACTAATACTTCTCCACCATCAGAAATAGAAAAATACCCGTTACCCCAATTTTTAATACCGTAAAGCTCTTCAGATTTCTCTTTTGTCCATCTACCTAAAAGTTCTGCTTTATTCATGGTCTCTTCCTTCCATATAAACAATCAATCCTACCTAGTTAACAGAAAAACAGAGCCTCGGGAACCATAAGCGTAAAGTCTTGATCTCCAAAGTATTCCACATAGGTAAAGATAAAATAATCTTCTCAAAGCTGACAATAACATATCAACGTTATAATTGTCAATAATTTAAACCCCTCTTGAATTATCAAGTGGGATTTCTTCAATAATATATTTGATATCATACTAACACTCCCCTAACATTTCAATGTAGATAACTTAGCTATAAATGTAAATATTTCCAACGCATCCCCTTATGGTATAATGAAAAGGTTATAAAATATGGATACAGCTTTGGAGGGGTTATTATGAACAAATTCGAACTTTATATTCCAACTATTTATGCTTTTGGTTATGATGTCGAAAACGAAGTTGGAGCACGTTGTTTGGATCAGGGAGCTACAAAAGTTTTAATACACTATGGTGGACATAGTGCTGAGAAAAGTGGTTTATTAAATCGAGTACGAAAAAGTTTGACCGATGCTAAATTGTCCTATACTGAGCTAAGCGGTGTTAAACCAAATCCTCGTATGGATTTGGCCTATAAAGGTATAGAAATGGTAAAAACACAGGGTATTGACTTTATTTTGGCTATTGGTGGTGGTAGCGTTATTGATTCTGCAAAATGTATTGCCGCAGGCTCTCTATATGACGGAGATGCATGGGATTTCTACAATGATAAAGCAGAACCGACTAAAGCTATTAAGCTTGGATGTATTTTGACGATACCAGCAGCTGGTAGCGAGGGTTCAAAAGACTCTGTTATGCAACTGATAGATAAAGATGGTATTGCGTGGAAACGTGGTACCAGTGGTTACGCACTTTATAATAGTTTTGCTTTACTTAATCCCGAATTGACTTGGACCTTACCAACAAGCCAAACGGCAGCTGGTTGTGCGGATATTTTCACTCATGTTACTGAGCGCTACTTTACGAACACAGAAGGCACATACTTAATTGATAATTTCTGTGAATCAATTTTACGAACTATACGTCATTATGCTCCTCTGGTTATTGCTGATCCAAAACATAAAGAAGCACGTGAGCAGATTATGTGGGCTGGTACTATGGCACATAACAATATCTGCGGTGTCGGACGTATTC
>DATCID010000040.1:0-4749 GCA_036507975.1 Ruminiclostridium sp. | reverse complement strand
TATACTTTCATGTAGGTGTGGCTTATATACAACTAATACCTTGTCGTTCTTAAGGTCGCTGTTTTCTATCGTCTCAATTGTTTCCTCAACACCTAATATTGTCATGTTTTTTCTTTCTGCGTTTAGGTTACAAAGCTCCTGCGCCAAGCTTACTGCTTCTGTTCTATCTGTACATAGCAGCAGTTTCAAGCCCTTTACAGCCCAGTCCAACCTTCCTGAAGCATTTATACAGGGGCCAATAATAAATCCAAGGTGATACACACCAATCTCTTTACCTATAATTCCTGTTTGTTCCATAAGTGCATTTAGGCCTATATTGGTGCTTTCGCCAATAACTGCTAAACCATTTTTCACCAGTATCCTATTCTCGCCCTTTAAATCAACTACATCACAGACTGTAGCAATTGCAACAAACTCATGAAAAGCCGTTTCTTCCTTGCTGGAAATACCCATTTCTTGATATAAGACCTGAATAAATTTAAATACTACTCCAGCACCACACAATAGTTTAAAAGGATATTTGCAGTCAACCTGCTTAACATCAATAATTGCATCTGCCTCTGGTGTTATATGTATTCTATTTAAATTCTCATCCTCAATAAATGGAACTTCATGGTGGTCTGTCACAATCACTGAAATGCCCAATTCTTTCGCATATTTGATCTGTTCAATGGCCGAGATACCATTATCACATGTAATTATAGTATCTATGCCATCCTCATTTGCTTTTTCAACAATACTATTGTTAATCCCATAACCATCAAATATTCTATGTGGTATTACATAGTCAACATTGGCACCACATCTGGTCAGTGCTTTATAAAGTATAAAAGTACTTATAACACCATCAACATCATAGTCTCCAATTATACGTATCTTTTTATCGGTCTTTATTTTGTTTTTTATTATTGAGACACCCTTTTCTAAATCCTTAATCTGTCTTCCATCGTACAATCCACTTAAGCTAGGATTTATGAAACGCTTTGCTATATCATAATCTATTATATTTCTGTTTACCAATACTCTACAAATCAGCTCACTAACTCCTAATGTCAGAGACATTTTCTTAAAGTCGTTCTTCGGATTCTTCAAAATCCATTTTTCCAATTTTCTAACCCCCGATATTTATACTAGTTTGCATATAAACGGTTAGTAACCATTATATAGCCGCAGTATGCTTTCGTAACCTCGTAAAATGTGCAAATGTTGTTCAATACTAATTCATAGACGCAATTAAAAGCTCAATAGCTATTCTATCTGTAATTTTTCCTGTCTTTATTGATTCATCTAGTTCTAAGCTATAATACATAGCTTTTTCAAGTATGCTTATATCTAAATTTTTACTAATACTTATTACCTTTGATGCAACAAATGGCGTAAGTCCCATTTGCTTTGCCGCCAACTCGTCCCTCACGCCCCTCAGTCTCAATAGCTTTATCCTGTATACCATTCTAATCTGCCTTATAATCATAAATAACACTTTTTGCATGGGCTCTTTTAGTGCTGCCATATCATTTAGCAAAATCAAAGCTTTAGATATATTTCCCTCAGAAACAGCATCAGTGAGAGCAAAAATCCTACTTTTTATTGTCTTATTGCATACCATTTCAATATCATTAATAGCTATTTGATTTTTATCACCTACAAAATTAACTACCTTTTCTATCTCATTAAGCAACTCTGTCATTGAATATTCACTATTTTCTACCAAATATGAAGCATCCATTTGTTCAATGCTTTTGTTGTAGCTTTTAAACACCTTTATAACCCATTTTACCAGGTCTGCTGGTTTTTGATAATCAAGCTCAACAATAAGTCCATACTTTTTGATGGCATTGACTAGCTTGAGTCTTTTATCTATATCTGATTCCACTAAAATCAGGCAGGTATAAGGTGGCATATTTTCCAGGTACTCAGAAAGCTTGTCCTTAGTTGATTTTTTATCTGAGCCAGTATCAGCTGCATCCCCTTTTTTCGACTTAAACAAACCTGAATTTTTGGCAATAACTAGCTTCTTATCACTGAACATAGGTAGCGTTTCACAATTGGCTATAATGCTATCTACATCAGTCTTCCCATCAAACGAGATGAAATTAAGCTCTTTATTTTCATCCTCTACAATTAATTTTGTAATTGTACTTATATAATATTTTTTTAAGTACTCCTCAGCACCATAAAAGAGATAAACACTTTGCAATTTATCTTCTTTAATCTGTTTCTTCAAAATTTCCAAGCTCATATTTTTCCTCCTGAAGTTATTTATCTTAGCGTCGGCACTAATACTCCATCTGAACTAAGTCTTCTTTATTTTGGAAGCATTGTCCTGACACTTAGTTCTTCACCGTAGCTATTCACAATAACTGCTCCTCTCTCATCAGTTCTCAAAAGCAGTACACCACTCTCCTCAAGCCTATCCACAACAAATTGAGAAGGATGTCCAAAGTTATTTCTGCCTACAGAAATAACTGAATATTTGGGTTTTACCTTACTGATAAAATCCTCACTGGTAGCGCCATATGAGCCGTGATGCCCGACTTTTAGAAAGTCTGACCCCACATCAAGCCCCTGCTCTAGCATTCGCTGTTCTACTGCAATTCCACTATCTCCAGTGAATAAAACTTTAACATTCTTGTATATCAATTTTAACACTAATGAAGTATCATTCAAAGACTGTTGTGATAAAATATCCTGTTCAAATGGTAATGGGCTAAGTACGTCAAATACCGTATCTTTATCAAGTCTTATTATATCTCCTTTTTTACACCGGGCAATAGTAATTCCATTTTCACTACAAATATCTTTTATTTTCTCAAAACCTTTCCCATCAGTATCAGGTAGTATAACAGTCCCAATACTCATCTCCTCTAGAATTGCCTCTAATCCCTCAGTATGGTCAGAATGACCATGAGTGGCAATAACAATATCTATTTTTTTAGTTCCTTGGTCCAAAATATATGGTACCATAACCGATTGTCCTATATCAAATGTAGATTTTGAACCTGCTGCTCTTCCCCCTCCATCGATGAGTATTTTAGTTCCATCGGCGGTTCTTATAAAAGCGCTGTCTCCTTGCCCTACATCCAAAAATGTTATTTCCAATGGTTTTGGAATAATGTTTTTTATAAGTATAGTCAGTGCTACTAATGCTATGCAAGTCCATTTAACATACTTAAAATCACGCTTTCCTTTTATTAATTTCCTGCCTTTAAAAATATATAGCATAGCTAAGTAATACACTATTATCAATCCCAAAGACGGTGTCGGCAGTTTTAAAGATGCATAAGGAATTTTTGATGTATACTCTGTTACAAAAAGCACAAACGATAAAAAAGAGTTATTAATATATCCTATTAAAACAGCCAAATGTATATTGGCAACGCCAACAAATACCATAATGAAGCCAATAATAGTAATTATTTGAACTAACGGAACTACCAGCAGATTGGATAAGATTGCAATGGTTGAAAAATTATTAAAGTAATACAGTGTAATAGGAACTACCCCAATTTGTGCTGCAATTGTTGCAGCCAGAGTGTCTGAAACAATATTTGGTATATGCTTATGGTCAATAAGTTTTTTTAACTTGGGATAAAACATTACTAGTGATATTGTCGCTGAAAAGGAGAGTTGAAATCCTATATCAAATAATGTATATGGATTTAAAGATAATAAAATAATAGCTGCGGCTGAAATACTCGTATATATGTCCGTTTCCCGCATAATAATTTTTCCTGCTAAGATGATAATTCCCATTATAACTGCACGAACTACTGATGCCGAAAATCCTGTTACGAAAACAAAAAGAATTAGTACTAATATTGTGGATATACTTGCGGCTAAATTACCTAAGCGCATTTTTTTAAATATATAGGCCAGAGGTAAAATAATAAAAGCGACATTCATTCCTGAAGCAACCATTATATGAGTCAATCCTGCCTTGCTAAATGCGGTGTATGCATTCTCATCAAGTCCATCCTTGTATCCGATAATCATCCCTGATAGTAATCCAGCCTGATTTTTATCCAAGCAATATTGTACAATGTTTAAAACGGATTTTTTTATTTTAAAACCTAGCTTATGAATCCATCCCCCGCTTTGAATCCCTATCGTATACATGTCTGAGGTATCCCCCAAATATACTATCCCAGAAACTCCAATAGAGGCTAAGTAACGTTTATAGTCAAACCCGCCAGGATTTGTGGCAGATTTGGGCCTATCAAGAATGCCTTCAAAAGAGACTTTTGTTCTATAGTCGATAGTTTTATTTTCTACTGAATTAGCACTACTAGTATAAATATATACAAGTATTCTACCGCTGATTTTTTCATTGATTTGTTTATATGTGATATTAGTAGTTTTCATAAAAAATTTTACTTTGTCATCTGCTTTTTCTATTTCACTATCTACATATCCTTCAAGTGTTACAGACTTGCTATAAAATTCATTAAATGAAGCGGTATAGGTTTTTTCAGCATTATTAAACATGACTCCTCCAAAAGCGAAGAAGGCAAGTAAAATAAATACAGCTATAATTATTTTTTTAATTTTATTAAATAGAAGTACGATAGCTAATAAATTTAAAGCAACAAAGACTAGAAAAAATGATATGCCGATGCTATTACAAATCAATATGCCAGTAATAAATGAGACACAAAAAAGACAGAGTGGTCTCTTAAAGTTCATATATCAACCTCCATGAGCCATATAACGGTCACAAACAGAGTTCTTGAATTCAGGGGGGGGGGGGGG
>DATCID010000039.1:0-30571 GCA_036507975.1 Ruminiclostridium sp. | reverse complement strand
ACCTAAAATCTATGTAAACATATATGGCTAAGATTTATGTGAATGGCGGAGTGAAGAGCCGGATGCCTTAATTGGGCACGTCCGGATCTGTGAGGGGTAAGTACCGCGAGGTGCACCTACTCGACAATAGTTGTGGAAAGTCGGCTTATGCCGACTGGAATTATAAGGTCAAAGGATTAGTTAAAAGTTTAAAGTTAAAAGGGAGTACAAATGAAAACAGTTTTAGTAGGCATCAATTCAAAATACATTCACACATGCTTAGCTATATGGTATCTAAAGGCAAGTGTTATAAAAAATACAGATCTTAACAATGCTAGTGAAAATGTTATAACAAGGGAATTTACAATAAATGATAATAGAGATAACATACTATCTGAAATATACAAAGAAAAGCCAGATGTTCTGGCTTTTTCCTGTTATATATGGAACATAGAAATAATACTATTGTTGTCAAAAGAGCTAAAGAAGCTATTACCGAATTGCATCATAATTCTAGGTGGACCTGAGGTCTCCTACAGCTCGCAAATGGTATTAGAAGATAACAGTGCTATAGATTTTGTTTTATGTGGTGAAGGAGAAGAAATATTTTCTAGGCTATATGATTCTCTATTAAAACACTGCGAGAATTATAAGGAACTTAGTGGTATTGCCTATAGAACTGAAAACTCTATAGTCTGCAGAGAAGGCTTCAATCTTGTTCATAATCTTGACGAAATAGAATCTCCTTATACTCCAGAATTACTGGAATCTGTTGCAAATAGGATAGTGTACTATGAATCATCACGGGGCTGTCCGTTTTCTTGCTCCTATTGCATATCTTCAACCTTCAATGGCGTTCGATTTTTTTCTTTGGATAGGGTAAAGCGCGATTTAAATACTTTATTAGCGTACAAGCCCAAGCTCATTAAATTTGTAGATAGAACCTTTAACTGCAATAAGCAGAGGGCAAAGGATATATTCAGATATATTATTTCTTTAAATTGTAATACACTATTTCATTTTGAGGCAGCAGCAGATCTGTTTGATGATGAATTGCTTGAGATACTGAGTAAGGCAAAAAAAGGCTTGATACAGCTCGAAATAGGAATCCAGACTACAAACATACATACTCTTGAAGAAATTGACAGAGTGACCGACGTAGATAGGCTGATGATGAATGTTAGTAATATACTTAATAATGAGAATATACATGTGCATCTTGATTTGATTGCAGGATTACCCTTTGAAGATTTGGAATCCTTCAAAAACTCGTTTAATGAAGTTTATGATATGAAGCCACATCAGCTCCAACTTGGCTTTTTGAAGCTATTAAAGGGTTCAAGAGTAAGAAATGAGGCAGAAAAACATGGCTTTACCTATAGAAACTATACGCCTTACGAGGTGCTGAGCAATAACTATGTTTCGTACGTAGATATTCTGCTTCTAAAGGATGTAGAAGAGGTTCTTGAAAGGTATTTTAATTCTACAAAGTTTGTAAACTCTTTGGAATTTCTAAAAAATGAGTTATTTACAAATTCATTCGAGCTGTATTACAAGCTTTCTGTTTTTTGTAGAGAGAAGGGGCATCTTGATAGGCCAATATCTTATAGAGAGAACATTTCTATACTATATTCCTTCTTCAAAAGTATAAATAATCAAGAGAATATTCTCGAAATGTTCAGACAGAAAATGGTATTTGATTTTCTGAGCTCTGACAGTTCTTGTGCAATACCGGAGTGCTTAAAAAATGAGGGAGATATGCTCCCTACTAATGTTATTCATCAGCTATTGCAGGAGGATGAGTTTATTAAAGCATATTTGCCTAAATTTTTTGGATTTCAACCAAAAAACATATTGAAAAAGGTTTTCTTTATTGTATTGAATGACCGTATTATAGATGGCAAAATAATTATGTTTGACTATTCACAAAGAGATTTGTTAAATGAAAAATACAGGAGTGTTGTTATAAGAAACTAGCTCCTTCTTAGAATTATTTAATAACTCTTGCCAAGAAGTATCGAGATAAAATCTTGATATTTAGCTAAATTTAATTTATTATTAAGTCATTGCAAAAAGCAAGTTTCATTTATAGTTTCACTGTGAAGGGATGGTTTAATATTTTGAAAGCTGATACCCATGTACACACTTCTTTTTCTCCGGATTCATTATCACCAATGATTGAATATACCAAGTTGGTAGATAGAAGAATAGTAGAGGAAATAGGCTTTGCTGAACACGTTGATTTTCTTCCTGAATGCGGAGCGTACGGTTTTTTTGATTATAAATCATATATTTATGACATAACCCATTTCAATGAAATTGGGTATAAATTTCATGCGGGGGCTGAAATAGACTACGCTAGCTCGATTGAAAACGAAATTTTAGAGCATTTAAAGGTGCACCATTATGAATATACTATTGCGTCTGTACACATGTTAAATGGCTTTTCAATTTCTGATGGGAGAAACATTGACAAATTAAGAGAACCAGAAATATTAAAAGATATTGCAGAGAAATACTACAAAGAAGTTGCCAAAAGCTTAAAAGTCAGAGAATTTAATGTAATTGCACATATCGACATATATGCAAGGTCTTTGGATGCTACTTTTTTTACCAATGAAGCTACAATGAAATTCATTGTTGAGATGCAAAAAGATTTAGCATATGAATGTTATAAATCAGGCAAGATTATTGAAGTAAATACTTCAGGCGTTTTCGCTCCATATGGACAAACTTTGCCGGGAACTGATTTTCTCAAAATGTATTATGCCGCAGGGGGAAGAAAAATAAGTATTGGAAGCGATGCACACTGTGCTTCACATGTTTTAAGAGGTTTTGAGGAAGTTGCTCAGATGCTCAAAATGATTGGTTTTGATAAATATTATTTACCGTGGAAACCTGAGGAGTCGCTAGAACTATAATATTTATATTGATCAAATATTGACGTTATAAATAGATACCTTTAATAAATTATTTATAGTGGCTTTCCAAGAGTACAATGCTATTCAAATGCTTAGTTCAATAAATGTGGGGAATATATTGTATTTTAATTGAATAATTGTGATATTTGATATAAAATATGATTACATAAATGTGGAAGAAGTGAAATTATGTATAGAAAATTAATTGATGATCTAAAAGAGTGGAAAAATAAGAAAGATAGATTGCCTTTAATTTTAAAAGGGGCCAGACAAGTTGGCAAAACATGGCTGCTAAAAGAATTTGGAAAAACATGCTTTGAAGATATTTTATATATAAACTTCGAAAATGCTTCAAACCTTGAAGAATTATTTAACGGAGTCATTGAACCCCAAAGAATTATTGACATGTTAGGAGCTTTACACGGCAGAAAAATCATGCCCGGAAATACTTTAATGATATTTGATGAAGTGCAGGAAATTCCAAGGGCATTAACATCACTTAAATACTTTGCTGAAAACGCACCCGAATACCATATTTGCTGTGCTGGTTCATTGCTTGGTGTAGCACTTCACAAGGGAACATCATTTCCTGTGGGAAAGGTGGATTTTTTAACTTTGCAGCCTTTGACATTCAAGGAGTTTTTGATTGCAAATGGTGAAGAAGCTTTATGTGAATTTATAATAAAATCAAATTTGAATGCTTTACCACAAGCTTTCATGGACAAACTTTCTGATTATTTAAAGTTGTACTTTATTATTGGAGGTATGCCTTCTGCTGTAAATACCTGGATTGAAGAACGTGATTTCAACAAGGTTGAGCAAAAACAGCTTGCCATACTTGATACTTATACTCAAGATTTCTCTAAACATGCTCCATCTTCCATTGTGCCCAAGCTAAGATATCTGTGGAATAGTATTCCATCACAACTTGCTAAAGAGAATAAAAAGTTTATTTATGGTCTGGTAAAGGAAGGTGCAAGGGCAAGAGAATATGAGGATGCACTTCTTTGGCTTTTAGATAGTGGACTAATAAGGCGTGTAGGCAGAATAACAAAAGGTGCATTGCCATTAAAGGCATATGAAGATTTAAAGTCGTTTAAATTATATCACCTCGACGTTGGACTTTTACGAGTGATGAGCGAACTTTCACCGCAGGCAATAACACAGAACATTAGAATATTTGAGGAATTTAAAGGCGCGCTGACTGAACAATATGTACTTCAGGAACTATCTTCCATACCAGAAATTAGAAACACTTATTATTGGACGTCTGAAGCGACTGCGGAAGTTGACTTTATTTTTTCTGACGGACAAAGGGTTATTCCTATGGAAGTGAAAGCTGGAAAGAATTTGCAAGCCCGAAGTTTGAAGATTTATAGAGAGAAGTATGATACTCATCTGGCTATTCGGACATCACTATCGAATCTTAAATATGATGAAGGGCTCTTGAATGTTCCTCTTTATGTACTATGGAATCTTGAAAAATATAAAGCATCCATTAATCTTGATTAAACCATTAGTGAGAGGATGAATAAATAACCCCAAATAGGGTATGTATATCCTTGCTGACATCTTATTAAACCAAGCTTCTACATGACATATTATAAATCCTGAATGTTCATTTTTTCTATATCGATAGATTTTATCCTCTTTTTTCTGTAGACAGCATAAATGACGCATAAAATAATAGTTGGTAAGTTATAATACAGAAAAGTTAATAACATAAAAGGGATTATGTTATCTGCTACTTTTGTTTGTTCAATACTTTCGCTTGAAATTAGCACACCATTTTCATATACTTCGTGTACTGAAGGAAGTGGGGGGAATAATACAAATTGAAATGCGCTAAGTACTGCAAATATTGAAATAGTAAAATAAATAATAGGTAGAATTAGGCCTAACCATTTGTTATACTTTTTGGATAAATAAAACTGCAAAGGGACTGCAACTATTAGCATAAGAAATGTAATCTCAAACATATCAATCTATCTCCTTTTTGATTCTTTTATATTCCGTAATTAAAATTTTAGCAGTATCAAAATCTAATTTCTCACTAACAGCCAAACGTTTAATAAATGAAATATATGGCTCGTTTGTGGCTTTCCTTAATAAGAATCAATTAATATATACAGTCCCTCTAAACTTCTTCAAATTTTATAAATTCTTGTTTAACATCACATTCAAAAATAAATGGTAACTTTGAATAGTCACTACTTAACAAGCAATAAATAACTTCGATATAGAATTTATCATTTGGCTTCAGAATGAGTCCGATATGGCTATCATCATTATCTTTTATAAATATTTTTACTGTGTCTGTGGAATTCTGAGTGTCAAACTCCAATCTCAAAAATGGGAATTGAATATTATAATATGAGTAAGAATTTTCATCTTTATCTATTAAGGTATTACCAACATCAATTAATGTAGGTAAATTATACAATTTACCATTACTAGAATTTATAAACAGCTCAGCAACTTCTATAGAACCCTTAACATCTTGGTATGAGAGTTCTATGTATTCATGTTCCATTTGATTTCTCAATTTCCGAATATTAGATAAGATTAATGTAGGAGCTAATCCTAATATATTTAATAATTTTAATCTATCAGTTAATCCATCACATTGCTCTTCTTGAAAATTGCTTTTAATAAATGCTTTTGTCACTGGATACATATTTCTCTTGTCAAATGTTTTATAATCATAACCCAGTGTATTTATTAATAGGTCAATTTGACATTCAATTGCTCTTTTAGTGTTACTCATTGCATCTATACAGTTTTGTGTCTGTGTCACTTTTTCTTTAATATTATTCTTGGCAAACATCAAATAATCTTTTGGCATTATATTAAATTCAATCGGTGAATCATTTTGGCAACCATCTATCTGAACATAAAATTCTGTCCAGTTTATCTTATTTCTTGTATATAAATCACTAGTTTTCTCTATTATTTCGTTATTTATTTTCATATATTATATGTCCTTATAATAAAATTTGGGCTAATATCTTATGCGAAATGCATTATTAAGTCCATTTTTAATAAATATAAAATACTATAAAATACTATCCTATTTTATCACAATATACCATAAAATAGAAGAACTTGATACTGTATAACAATTACAAGATACATTTTGTCATACCATGTACAAGATCAAGATTTTATTATTTTTGAACAACATTTCCTCAAACTAGTAATACGGACAACCCTTTTACCAATAGATTATATTAGCTTATATTAGGTTATATTAGGAGCCTTATCAAGACGATTATATATGGATGTATATTTAAATGTTGAAGCAAAAAAATGAGCAAAGGCAAAATGTTATCTAAATCCGAACAAATAAAGCAATCAAAACATTTCTCAAATTGTTTTGGATAAATAATGTTAAAGAGTCTTCCTAGTTGATAATGAGGGTATACCATTAGGAAGCTCAATATATTTTATTAGCCAAGTTGTGTTGGTTCGAGCCGATGACCGCCACTGTATTTCCTTCCATTCTAATTACAGCCACAAATAACAGCTGAAATTACAATAAAAATAATATCAACAAGTTTACGTCTAACTTTTCCTTGCTCACTCCTATACTCCATTATGCTAAAGCTCTCAAAAAACTGTAACGAACCGTTGAAATTAGGCTGCTTGAACTTTACATTAGTATATTTAATATATCTTCCTCTTATTTTAAAGAGGTTTCTTTTATTTTACATTATTTCGCTTCGTGAATTTACCATGTATTTTAATAAACATATACCTTGCATTACAGAGTATAATGATGTATTCTAATAGTGTAAAATAATTATTTGCATTGAAGGTGATATTTATGGATAAAGAATTATTGAAAGGCAACATTGATATCATTCTACTTATTTTGATATCTTATAAGGCCATGTATGGTTATGAGCTTGGGAAAGAAATAAAAACAACAACAGGTGAATATTATGAACTTGGCGAAGGTACTATGTATCTTGCTCTAAAGAGGCTTGAAGATAAAGGGTATATAAGTTCTTATTGGGAAAAAATATTACAAAAAAATATGAAAAGAAAGTACTATGAAATAACTAAGGAAGGAGAGGAGGAACTCAAATCAAAGCTTGAAAGCTGGCAAGCAATTAACATTTTAATTAATAAATTTTTAGATAAAAAGGAGATGTTAAGTAGTGACTAGTATACAAAAGAGGTCTTCGAAGTTAGTTAAAGATTTTGACTATGACAAAATCACCAGACAGGATTTAAAAATGCAATATATTGACCACATAAGTAACTTGAAGTGTGAATACATGGAAAATGGACTTGATGATGCTGCTGCTGTAACAAAAGCAATAACAGACTTTGGAAATAATAAAAAAATGCAGTCAAAACAGGATGTTTATGTTAATAATATTTTTAAAAAAGTTATGTTAGTACTATTAATTTTAAGTATTGTTTTAATAGCAGTATGTTTTCTAAATCCTGTAACAAAAGAGGGAGGGGCGGCAAAAACTATTAGATCTTTTGGATATATGTATTCAATAAAATTAATACCGTTTAGGACAATGGGGCTTATGTTAACGAGAAATTCACCATATGTTCCTTTATTCGTATATATTTTATTATTTATTCCTCTCGGTGTTTTTATACCTTTTGGAATCAATAAATATTTTAATAATTTTTATATTTTTAAATATTACTTACTCTGCGTTGTTGCTATTCAATTTATTAGAATGATATTTCCTGTAGGACTCGTAAATGTTGATATTGCAATTCTTAATTTTACTGGGTGTATAATTGGATTTTTGATTTACAGATATATAGTTTTAAAAATTGCATTAAAAAACAAATTAATACGTCAAAATGAAATTTCTTAATTCACTTAGCTATTTTATTGTCAGTTGTATTAAAGAAGACTTAGTTCAGATGAAGTTTTCTGAACTCTAGTCGCCCTTATTTCGAAGCTTGGTGGCACTTACTTCCGCTTATTGAAGTGGGAGTAATAGCAGCGCCGCTGAGATAGAATGATTATTATGCCTCCTTGCTGCTTGTCTTGACAGAAAATTTCTTCCTTCAAAATTGTGTTTATTATTTAGTTTCCCTTGTTTAAATATTTTGTTTTAGGTATTAAGAGGTTCATTTGATAATATTATGAAAATGAGCACATATATTTTAAAGTGAAATATTTTTATGAATAAACATATACAACTAGGCAACAAAAGGGAGGCTTTTTAAATGACCAAACCGGAGTTTGATTTTAAAGCAATGATTCAAAAGGATAGGGCAGAAAATGTAAAAAAGCAGTTTGAGGGTACGTTTCTAGATTATCTAAAATTAGTAAAATCAATTCCAGAGGTTGCAATTCTGGCTCATCAAAGACTATATGACCTAATATTTTCGCAAGGCGTAGAGGCTGTGAGAACAGATGAAAATCCAAGGCTAAGAAGAATTCATGGTAATGATATTATTAAAAAGTATCCTTTTTTTGCGGATGACTTTTTTGGCATTGATAAAACTATAATGAAAATCGCAAGATACTTTCATTCTGCAGCTATGGCAGGTGAGGAATCAAGACAGGTGCTATATTTGGTTGGCCCAGTAGGTGCAGGTAAGTCCTCGCTTATGGAATCACTCAAACGGGCACTTGAAGGCTCAGATCCTGTATATTCACTTAAAGGCTGCCCTATGAGAGAAGAACCATTACATCTAATTCCGAAGCACCTAAGGAAGGACTTTGAGAATACACTTAAGGTTAAAATTGAAGGAGATCTGTGCCCGATATGCAGATATAGGCTGAAAAACGAATATAATGGAGAGTATGAAAGATTTCCAGTAGAATACACTAACTTTTCAATCAGGTCAAGGAAGGGCATAGGAGTAGTGCCTCCAGTTGATCCAAATAACCAGGATACCTCAGTACTTACAGGTAGTGTAGATATATCTAAAATAGACTTATACCCTGAGGATGACCCCAGAGTGCTATCGTTAAATGGGGCTTTTAATGTAGGCAATAGAGGAGTCGTTGAGTTTATTGAGGTATTTAAAAATGAGACAGAATATTTACATACAATGATAACTGCTACACAAGAAAAGTCTATACCATCTCCGGGTAAGGGCGCTATGATATATTTCGATGGAGTAATTCTAGCACATTCAAACGAAGCAGAGTGGAATAAATTCAAATCAGATCATACAAATGAGGCCATCCTAGACAGAATAGTTAGGATAGAGGTGCCCTACTGTATGGAGCTCAATGAAGAAATAAAAATATATGAAAAAATGTTATCAAAGAGTAATTTTAAAGCACATATCGCACCGCATACAATTGAGATTGCATCAATGTTCGCGATACTCACAAGGCTAAGTCCATCTAGTAAGGTTGACCCAATTACAAAGCTCAAGATATATAATGGAGAAGAAATTTTAGAAAAAGGAATGACAAGAAAGATAGATATATTTGAACTACGTGAGGAAACTCAAAGAGAGGGTATGACAGGTATATCCACAAGATTTATTATGAAGGCGCTAGACACTGCTTTATCAGAATCTGAAAATAATTGCATAAATCCTATCGCTGTGATGGAGACCTTGATTAAAGCAGTAAAAGAGCTTGGAATTGGTGACGAAGAGAAAGAAAGATACTTGAGGCTTATATATGATTCAGTGAAAAAAGAGTATAACAAGATTCTTGAAAAAGAGGTTACTAAAGCCTTTATACATGGGTACAGGGAACAGGCAGAGAGCTTGTTTAACAACTATTTAGACCATGCAGAGGCATTTGTTAATAAAACTAAGATCAAGGATATAAACACTGGTGAGGAGCTTGAGCCTGATGAGAAGTTCATGAGATCCATTGAAGAGCAAATTGGCATATCTGATACAGCAGTAAAGGGATTCCGCTCAGATGTCACAGCATATATGTTTTTTGTAATGAGAAATGGCGGAAATCTCGACTATACCAGCTATGAGCCTTTAAAGGAGGCTATTGAAAAGAAACTGACAGCATCAGTAAGAGATTTAAGCAGAATAATTACTCAAACTAAGGTCAGAGACAAGGATCAAACTGAAAAATATAATACTATGGTTGACGAAATGAAGAAAAATGGCTACTGTGACCATTGCTGTAATGTTATATTGAAATTTTCTGCCAATAATCTTTGGAAAGACTAATAGTGGATCTGGAGGTTAATAGATATGGCAATATTTAGAGAGAACAACAGTGGTGGAAGAGATAGATCTGCTGAAGATAGGAGAAGGCATAGAGAATTAGTTGAGGACTCAATTAAAAAAAATCTTGGCAGTATTATTTCCGAGGAAAGTATCATTGGTAAAAGCAACGACAAAAAAATTAAAATCCCTATTAAAGGCATCAAGGAATTCCAGTTTATCTATGGCAAAAATAAACCTGGAGTTGGTGCAGGAAATGGTGACGAAAAAAGAGGGGATAAGTTCTCTGGCGAAGCCCAAAATGGCTCAGATAAAGGGAAGGCTGGCAATCAAGAAGGCGAAGAGGTGTTTGAAACAGAAATAACTATCGAAGAAGTTATTAAATATCTGTTTGATGATTTGAACCTTCCTGATATTGATAAAAAGCAATTGTCCCAATTAGAAGAAAAAAGCTATAGGAAGCTTGGGTATCAGCATAAAGGAATTCCTCCAAGGCTAGCAAAAAAACGCTCTGTAATAGAAAAAATTAAGCGAAAGCAGTCTCTTAAAAGAGCAATGGATGAATCTGAAAATAATGAAAGGTTTCCATTTATAGAAGAAGATTTGCGATACTACAGGATAAAAGCGGATAATAAAAGGGACTACAATGCAGTGGTGCTGTGCATTATGGACGTGTCTGGTTCTATGGATCAAACAAAGAAATACTTAGCAAGAAGCTTCTATTTTCTTCTTTATCAATTTTTACATTTGAAATATGCGAATGTGGATGTGGTTTTTATTGCTCATACAACAACTGCAAAAGAGGTAAACGAAAAGGAGTTCTTCCATAGGGGAGAATCTGGAGGCACATACATTAGCAGCGGCTATGAAAAAGCTCTAGATATAATTTCCGAAAGATATAGTCCTTCAAATTGGAATGTGTATGCCTTTCATTGCAGTGATGGAGATAATTGGACAGAAGACAACAAGAAAGCTATTGATAGTGCGAATAAGCTTTGCAAGGTTTGCAACTTATTTGGTTATGGCGAAATAGTGCCAGGTTACTATAACGTAGGTAGCACAATAAAATCTGAGCTGCAAAGCAAAGTAAATAGCAAAAACTTTGCAGCAATAACCATAAACAAAAAGGAAGATGTTCTTCCTGCATTAAAGAAACTTCTTGAGAAAGTTAGTGATAAGGACGCGGAACAGGGGGAGAAAAAATAATGGCAGACTTTAGCATAAAAGATTTGGAATACTGGAATGAAAATATTGAAAAGTTGGCTAAGAATTTTGGACTTAATTACTATAATCAAGAGTTTGAAATAATAAATTATGAAGATATGATTGGCTATGAATCTTATGTTGGTATGCCGTCACATTACCCTCATTGGAGCTATGGAAAATCCTATGAAAGAATAAAGACTTTGCACAAGTACAATTTGACAGGCCTGCCATATGAAATGGTTATTAACTCCGATCCTTGCATAGCATATCTTATGAAGGATAATTCACTGCTTATTCAAGTTCTGACTATTGCGCATGTATATGCACATAATGACTTTTTCAAAAATAATAGACTTTTTAAAATAGGAACCAGAGCTGAGTACACTGTTGAAATGTTCAAAAACCATGCAAATCGTATTAGAGAGTATATTTCTGATCCAAGTATAGGCTATTCAAGGGTAGAAAAGATACTAAATGCTGCACATACCGTGAAGTTTCAAACTGAGAGAGTAGTTGGATTCCAAAATAGAGTTGAGGATAAGGAGAAATCCAAGTCTGCTCTAACAGATAAAAAACGAGAATTCCCTTACCTTGAAAGATATGCTCAAAGCGAATTAGAAGATAAGACAAAATTAGAACAACAAGAAGTGAAGATTCTTGAAAAACCGGAAGAAGATATTCTGAAATTTATTACGGCAAACGGACGGCTACAAGATTGGGAGAAAGATATATTGTCTATTGTTAGAGATGAGGCGCAATACTTCATTCCACAAATTGAAACAAAAATAATGAATGAAGGCTGGGCTAGCTTTTGGCATTACAAAATATTGAACAAACTTGAGTTACCTCAAAACATGCATTTAGAATTTCTGAGAAAGCATAATGAAGTAATACGTCCTTTAAAGTCAAGTATTAATCCATATTATATAGGATTTAAGATATTTGAAAATCTTTATAATGAATTTGGAGCTGATAAAATATTTGAGGTCAGGCAAACTGAACGAGACCAATCCTTTATCAGAAGGTTCCTAACCAAAGAGCTGTGCAGTGAAATGAATCTCTTTGAGTTTGTATCAGCAGGAAATGACTTTATGGTTTCTGAGGTTTCTGATGAAGACGGATGGAAAATAGTAAGGGACACATTATGTAATACAGTTGGTATAGGAAGCATCCCAACAATCTCTGTAAGTGATTGGAATCAAAAGGATAACTCACTTGTGCTTAAGCATGAATTTGACGGACGAGAGCTGGATCTCAGCTACGCCTATGAGACATTAAAGCATATAGTAGATTTATGGAATGGAAAGATTATATTAGCTACGCAGATTGATGGGAAGCAGAAGAACATAACCTGTGATGAGTTAAAAAGAATATCATTAAATGGTTAAGCTGTTTTAATGCTTTTTATGGCTTGTTAGCACTCTTGCTGATTGAGTGCTAAAAAATACTTGAAAATTTGTGCTAATAGAGTTATATTATTAGTAACGTAAAATTTTTAAGTGGAGGCAAATATTATGAAACACGAAAGTGGAAGTATTTCAATAAGTACAGAGAACATTTTTCCAATAATCAAAAAATGGTTATATTCTGAAAAGGATATATTTATAAGAGAGCTTGTATCTAATGCCAGCGACGCAATAAGCAAGCTCAAGAAGCTAGATGCGATGGGCGAAGCAGAACTGCCAGAAGGTAACAAATATGAAATTAAGGTCATTGTGAACAAAAATGATAAAACTATAAAAGTTTTGGATAATGGTTTGGGAATGACTGAGGAAGAGGTTAAAAAATATATTAATCAGATAGCTTTCTCAGGTGCAGTGGACTTCCTTGAAAAATATAAGGACAAGTCTGACGATGGACAAATAATAGGCCACTTTGGACTAGGCTTCTATTCATGCTTCATGGTATCACAGCACGTACAAATCGACACATTGTCCTATCAGCAGGGTGCAACTGCGGTTAGATGGCAAAGCGAAGGCGGTACTGAATTTGAAATGACAGATTCTGATAGAACTGAAAACGGTACAACGATAACCTTGAATCTTACCGATGACAGTCTTGAATTTACTGATGAAAACACGATGAGAACTACCCTTGAGAAATATTTTAGCTTCCTCCCTTATGAGATTTACTTAGAGGATGCTGCAAAAGAACCTGAAAAGCAAGAGGTGACAAAAACTGAAATAGACAATGTTGAAGGAAAAACTGAAGATAAAGCTGAGGAAAAAGTTGAAGAAAAAGTTGAACCAAAGCTTCCAAAACCATTAAATGACACTACGCCTCTGTGGCTCAAGAACCCAAAGGACTGTACAGATGAAGAGTACAAGCAGTTCTATACAAAAGTATTTCATGATTTTAATGAACCACTTTTCTGGATCCATTTAAATATGGAGTATCCATTTAATTTAAAGGGTATATTATACTTCCCTAAGCTAAAGCATGAGTTTGAGACGATGGAAGGTCAAATTAAGCTGTATTATAATCAAGTTTTCGTTGCTGATAATATAAAAGAGGTAATACCTGAATTCCTTTTACTATTAAAAGGTGTGCTGGACTGCCCTGATTTGCCATTAAATGTTTCAAGGAGCTTCCTACAAAACGATGGATATGTTAAAAAGATTTCTACTCATATTACAAAAAAAGTAGCAGACAAGTTAACCTCAATATTTGAGAATGAGCGTGAAAACTACAATAAATATTGGGATGATATAAATCCATTTGTTAAGTATGGCTGTATCAGAGAAGAAAAATTCTTTGATAGAGTGAAAGACAG
The DNA here is from genome assembly GCA_036507975.1 of Ruminiclostridium sp. Lineage (GTDB taxonomy): Bacteria > Bacillota > Clostridia > Acetivibrionales > DSM-1351 > Ruminiclostridium. Next base: position 16,552 of record DATCID010000039.1, on the reverse strand, counting down.
CATAATCTATAAGTCAACAAAGGGTGGATATACCACACTAAAGGAATACCTTGAAAACAACAAGGAAAAGCATGAGAATAAGGTGTTCTATGTATCAAATGAAAAGCAGCAAGCGCAATATATCAAGTTGTTTAATGAGAATGGCATGGAGGCAGTAATTCTTTCTGCTATGATTGATAATCATTATATGCAGATGCTAGAGAGCAAAATGACAGGCGTTCACTTTAACAGAATTGATGCTGATATCTCTGATAACATGAAAAATGGTGATACTGTAATTGCGCAAGCAGATGTAAGCTATCTAGAAAAGCTGTTTAAGGAAACAATTAATGATGAAAAGCTCAAGGTTCAGGTGGAAGCATTAAAAAATGAAACTATTCCTGCCATGATACTTTTGTCTGAGCAATCAAGAAGGATGCAGGAAATGAGCGCAATGTTTGGAGGAATGGATATGAGCCACATGTTCCCTAAGGAGCAGACACTTGTACTAAATTCATCAAACAGGCTTGTTAAAGCAGTGATAGATTTAAAAGATAATGAGGCAAAGAAGGACGATGTAAAGCTGATAAGCGAGCATATCTATGATTTAGCAATGATGAGCCATCAGCCACTAGAGCCTGATGCGATGTCTAAATTCATTGAAAGAAGCAATGAGATATTGATGAAGCTGATATAAGCAACTTAACTAAAAGTCGTAGGGATATCAAAATGATAACCTGCGACTTTTTCTTTCAAAAATAACGGAAATTTGATTAGGGGTGTCGCCAACGATTCGTGTAACCAATACCAACAAGACATTATTTTATAAATTTAACTTTACATCAATTAACTTCTGACATGTAAAAGTAAAGAACGAAAGTAGCTTAATATTAAAGACTTAGAGTATTTTATGCAATAAGTGAAGTATTTTTTATTGCTCTCTTGGACTAAATGTTTGAGGGAACTTTTTGTAAGGGGGTCGTACTTTAACGCAGAAACAAACAAATGCTCGGAAAGAAGGGGAGTTTTGCGTATTTGTATGGTATAAATTGAGCGGAGTTAATAAATCAACTCTTTACAGAAAAGATGAAATATTACGTTTTATGGCACTTGAGTTTACAAAATAGTGTTATACTCCTATTAAAAATCTACTATTAACTCATGTAAATATTTGCTAAACGCGGTATAATAAAGTGGGAAATTATTTAAAATTATGTGACGTTTTATAGACTTTAATTGTCTATATAGTATAGGAGTCAATAATATGTTTTTTACTACAAATAAGAGCAATGACAAGTGGTATGAAGGAGCTTGGCAATTATTGTATAGCAGTAATTATGATAAAGTATATAAAATAGCACTATCAATAGTAATCAATAGAGAAATTGCAAAAGATGTAACACAAGAAGTTTTTGTGAGTGCGTTTTTAAAAATCAATACATTAAAGGAAATAGATAAATTCAGTTCGTGGATTTGTACTATTGCAGAAAATACAGGTAAAAATATGTTAAAGAAAAAAATTAAACATAATAACAGAAATGTACCTTTAGAAGATGAAGATAAAAATATACCTGATAATATCATTCGGTTTTGTGACTCAAATAATCCGGAACAGCTATATGAATTAAAGGAAGATTCAAAAGAAGTTCTCCGTTATATCGAAGAATTGGGATTAGAGGAGCAGAGGATATTAAGCTTGAAATATTATGATGGTTTTTCTTATACCCAAATTGCCGAGCAAATGAATTTAAAAGAAAGCACTGTCCGAATGAGGGCACATAGGGCAAAAGATAAAATTACAATAAACCTACAGAAGAATATTCTAAAAGAAAAAACCGATATGAAGGGATTGGGGAGTATTAATGCGTAAAGATTTAGATCTGTTGATTAAGAAAGCCTTTAAAATAAGGTATGAAGAGACTGAATATCCTCCTTCACAGGAAGTATGGGAGAATGTTATAAAAATAATAAGGAAACAGCGAAAAAGAGACATGTTAAGGCGATTAAAACCAGCAATTGCCGCATGTGTGCTGCTAGCAGTTATAACAAGTACTATTATAGGGTTCAATGTTCCTGTTGGGGCTTTTGCCGATAAAATTATAAAGAGCATTGAAGAATTTGCAGGGAATACTTTTGTAATTCGTAAAAGTGTTGATACGACTGCACAGAATGGTCAAAAAGAAGTTAACGATAGTATTCAAGATCCTAGAATAAATGATGCCCAAAATAAAGTGTCTTTTAAATTGTTAATTCCCAAGTATGTTTCCGACAATTATGAATTAACCAAAGTAGACATTTCCAATGAAGTTAAAGAGCAAGAGGCTGTAACATTTGTATACTATAATTCCAAGAATGCAGGTGATAAAAGCAAATTCATACTGATTACACAAAAGTGTATACCAAAAGGGACTAAAAGTACTCTTAATGTAAAGACAGAGAAAGACACACAGATCAAACATTTAAAAATTAGAGGTATGGATGCAACTTTAATAAATTATGATAATGCACTTAATAAGATCCTATGGGACATTGATAATAAGAGTTATAAGATTGACGGGACTATCGATGAAAAATCTATAATTAAAGTAGCTGAATCAATGGAATAAAGGGTGTACCTGCGTACACCCTTTATTTTTCAACTCACATATATGTATGCTGAAGTGGAATTTTGCGTTTCAGTTTGTGAACCTTTCATTGCTGTATGAACTCCTCGAGTTCTATAGTAATATCCTGACTGGCAAGTTGTGCTAACACCTTTATTTATAGATACTGTTGAACTATCATTAAAGGTCCAGTTATTTATATCCACCCACAGTGAGCCATTCCATTTTTGAAGGTATATCGTAAGTCCCATCAAATCTGCTATTGTGTTGGCAGTACTACTCCCGTTGAGTCCTAAATTTGTACCGCTAGTATTTTGAATGGTACATCCCCAATCAGTAAGAAGTCCGCTTACAATTAGGGGAGATACTAATTGAATATTTGTGCTGCTGCCAAGTTTTGGATTAGAAGATTCAACCCCTATGCTTGGTTTTGGTGGCCGTTCTTCTTTCTCTACTGCAAAAGCTGTTTGTTGGACAGATAAAATTACTAACAGAGCAAGAACAACCATTTTAAATAATTTGTTCATATTGAAATTCCCCTCTCATTTTTTAAAAATTTCTTCCTACTGTATAAGACAACCTAAATGACAAAAACGTCACATCATTTTTTAAAAATATATTTTCATCAAAAGTGTGACGTTTTCGACATTTATATTGTCTATATAAGTAAGAGGATAAATTTTATTCCTTTTAAAAATTATTAAGGGAGGTGGACAATCTATGTTATATATAAGATCACCCGATAATTACATTCTGTTAGGGTGTGTCGCCAACCGACAAAAACCACGTTAAGGAGATGATTGGTTAATTAGCGGCTATTTCACCCACGCTAAGGAGTTAGCTTATAACACTTAAAGTCCTGTACTGCTTTTGTGACAGCACAAAATATTTAGAAGCTACTTGTGCGCTACGAAAAACTAATATCTAAAAAAGTAGGGATATTGTGGCTTATAGCCTTAAAGTGGTATTTGTCTGTTTAGTTGGCGACACCCCTGAAAAAAATATTCCCCAAAGTAGTTTTTTTTAAAGACTACTTTACTTATTCGGCATTTTGTGATTGTAAGTAATTGGATACCTGTTATGACTTTCTGTCCATTACTACTCACCATTAGAAAATTTTATGAGTACATGACAATTTATTTTATTTTAACGTAGTCTCATGTTAATGAAGTTAAAATTTTAATTAGGAGGATTTTTTATGAAAAAGGTGTTTAAAGTAATTTCTATTTGTTTTATAGCTATTTGTCTTCTAGGAAATGTTGTATTTGCTTATTCTGACCAGAGTTCAAGCTTTACATTTAATACGTTTGCTACTGGAAATGGTTATGTATCTGGGGACGAAACAGGGGTGTACTATTCTTTAACTCCTGGTAGTGTAAGCTTACAGATAACTAGTTACTCCGTTAAAGATTCAAGGACTAATCAATCTATTGAAACGGGCGCATGCTATGTTGACTTAGTTAAAGGAACTAGTCATTACGGTACGCAAACGATATCTGATACAGGTTCTTATGCCTGGTCTGTAAATGCTGATTCCACCAACTACTTCTTATCTGCATCCGGAGTTTCACCATGTACATATAGAATTTATAGTGTCTCTGGTACCATGCATGATCACAGTTAAAGGAAGGATACTATTTTATGCCTCAAGGATTTTATATTTCAAGGAGATATTGGATTATGGGTATAATACCCATATGGTTATTATTAAGAACTATAATACTTCTTGTTAAAAAGAAAAATAATAAGCAGATAGATTTAAAAAGGGAGTTAATAATTAATATTTTTGCCGTATATGTATTTAGCTATATTGGAATCACTTTATTCCCAATAACTATATTTTGGGTAAAGCAACAATATTTTATGAAACCCACTATTCAACTTATACCCTTTAAACCTATATTTGATGCCGTACTATCCCATGTTCCGATAAGGCTAATAGTAATAAACACTTTTGGTAACATAATACTTACTATACCTTTTGGGGTGTTTTTAACTTTATTATGGAATCAAAAGTTTAAAAAGATTTCAACAGTAACTGTTTTTGGATTAGTAGTTTCACTATTAACAGAGATACTACAGTATATACAAGGTATTTTATTGCCTTCGATACAAACTAGACAAAGTGATGTTAATGATATAATTTTAAATGTCATTGGAGTATTAATTGGCTATTTAATTTTTAAAGCTTTATATATATTAAATTATAAAGATAAAGTTGAGTCTAAAGTATTATAAACATACATTGTCTTGCACTTCTTACGAGTACTCTCCATGTTTTTTGGAGAGTACTTTTTAGTACATGGGGTATGGGCAGATTTTTGCAAAAATAGTACGCTAAGCTCAGAAGCTTTATAAAATATAGGTTTTTTTGTATACTAAGCTGCCTAAGCGTACAAATTTATTAAAAATCTGCTGATACCCCTAGTAGTATCTTGTGGTATAATTGGCATGTTCAAGAACCTCCAAATGTTTGGGGTGATGGGGTTACATCAATTATATTATACCATATTTAGAGGTGCTCTCGAACTCTTTTATTACCTAAACCATTGATTTCTTAAAGGTCACGGCACATTTTCAATGTGTGAAAGTTGAGTTGTAAATATAAGCTTTGGCGCAACTAGTAGTAGTGAGTTGCTTCATGATATATTAAGAGCCAATCAAGCAGAAATTGTTATACTAGCTTCAGCAATAAATGATTCTAGAATTACTATAAGTTATCCTTCAGCATATCCAGAGGTAATTTCTGTATCTGCAATAGATTTAAATAATAATATTGCAGAGTTTTCCCCAATAGGTAAGATAGATGCAGTTGCTCCTGGAGTAAATATTTATTCAACAATAAGGGACCAACGTATGGAGCATTAAGTGGATTTTCAATGGCTGCCCCACATGTAACAGGTGATGTGGCATTATTGCTATCTACTCCAGCAAGAGTTGATACAAATGGCGATGGCATATGTATCCCAAATGAAGTAAAAGAACGAGTCGAATCTACAACTATTGATTTAGGCGTACCTGGAAAATACGATTTCTATGGATTTGGCTTAATTAATGTTTTTTCTGCTATTAATTAATGATTATGAGTACCGGAGGGATTAATTTGAAAAAAGTTATAGTTCTATTAATTTTATTTCTACTTACTTTAACAAGTTGTTCAAGTATTGTAAATTATTCAACTGAAGCTATTGAAATAAATTCTGTGAATACAAATGTTAATAAATGGGTTGGAAATAATAGTAAAACTGATGGGATATATCTTGGAAAAACTAAGGAATCTGACAAAGTTGTAATGTACTATCTATATGTTAATTACTCTTGCAAAGTAATATCAATAGATTCAGGAGGAAAAGATTCTATAATAATTGATGCTATACCAAGACAATCGGGTAAAAAAAGTGATGTTATATTCTGCATAATTGTAAAAGATACATCCTTTAAAAAATTCATTCTAAATGGTGAAGATATTAAAGCTTCGGCGGTTTCTGTTATTAAATAGAGGTAGTACCAGTATCTGTGAAAAACATAACAACCCATTCAAAATAGGGTGTTTTTGCCTATCCCGCCAAAAAAGTATATTAGAATGAAATAAGTGTTGATTAACAGTTTTATTAACCTAAGGGTATCAGCAGATTTTTAATAAATTTGTACGCTTAGGTATTGCAAAGTGTCAGACAGTTTGACATATTTCAAAAGGTATACCTTTTGAAAAGTGAAAATATCTTCTAAATATTTCGTGCTGTCACAAAAGCAGTACGGGACTTTAAGTGTTATAAACTAGCTCCTTAACGTGGGTTTTGTCGTATTAATGCTGACTATTATTAGTCTCAAAAAAATAACTACAACAGAAAATGAAATTCCGCTGTAGCCATTTTTATAAAATCTTAAATTATTCTTTATCCTTATCAGTTTGCCTTATTTCAACTCGCCTTATCTTACCACTAATGGTTTTAGGCAGTTCTATAACAAACTCAATTATTCTTGGGTACTTGTAGGGTGCAGTTACTCTTTTAACGTGTTCTTGAAGTTCCTTAACTAGTTTATCGCTAGCAGCATAATTCTTTGCCAGAACAACAGTGGCTTTTACAATCTGACCTCTAACTTCATCGGGAACAGCAGTTATAGCACATTCGAGAACTGAGGGATGCTCTAATAAAGCACTCTCAACCTCAAAAGGTCCTATTCTATATCCAGAGCTCTTAATTACGTCATCAGCTCTTCCTACAAACCAGTAATAGCCATCCTCATCACGCCAAGCCATATCACCAGTATAATAGATGCTATCGTGCCAAACACGGTGAGTTAGGGCAGGATCTCTGTAGTATCCTCCAAACATCCCAGCAGGTTTCTTCTTATCAGTACGAACTACTATTTGCCCTTCTTCACCTTCTTGGCAAGAATTTCCATCATCATCTAGTAGATCAATGTCATAGCCTGGAGAGGGTTTACCCATAGAACCTGGTTTTGGCTCAATCCAAGGAAATGTACCTAGAGTAACTGTGAGCTCAGTTTGCCCATAGGCTTCCATTAGCTTGATACCGGTAGCTTTATAAAACTGGCTATATACCTCTGGATTCAAAGGTTCACCAGCTACAACACAGTATTTGAGCTTGCTAAGGTCAAACTTTGTAAGATCTTCCTTAATGAAAAATCTATAAATAGTTGGTGGTGCACAAAATGTAGTCACACCATGCTTTGAAATTACCTCAATCAATTCCTTTGGCACAAATTTATTATAGTCATATACAAATACAGCACTTCCTGAAAGCCACTGACCATATATTTTACCCCATACAGCCTTTGCCCAACCAGTATCAGCAACAGTGAGATGTAGTCCATCCTCAACAACATTCTGCCAATATTTTGCAGTGAGAATATGTCCTAAGGGGTAGGCGTAATCATGCTGTACCATCTTTGGCATACCTGTAGTTCCAGAAGTGAAATATAGTAAGGATATATCATCATTTTTTGAAACTTGATTTCCTTGAGCTCTTTCAAATACATTTGAAGACATATCAACAGATTTTGTGAAATCTATCCATCCATCTTTACTTTCACATATTAAAGCTTTTTTAATGAGCGAGGGACACTTACTTTGAGCATCCTCTACATGCTTTATTACCTCTGGGTCAGGAACACACACAATCATTTTTATGTCAGCCGCATTGGCTCTGTATACTATATCTTTTGAAGTCAAAAGATGTGTAGCAGGTACTGTAATAGCACCTAGTTTATGCAATGCTAAAATGCAGAACCAGAACTCATAACGTCTCTTTAATACCAGCATTACAGGGTCGCCCCTTTTAATACCAACTGATTTAAAGAAGTTAGCTGTTTTGTCACTATATTCTTTTAATTGTGCAAAAGTAAATGTAGCCTCTGCGCCAGTTTCATCACACCATACAAGTGCTATCTTATTTGGTTTAGTTTTTGCATACTCGTCAACAACATCATATGCAAAATTAAAATTCTCAGGTACTTTTATATTAAAGTTTTCATAAAAATCCTCATATGAAGTGAAGTCTACCTGAGATAGATATTTATTCAACATTTCTTTTTCCCCCTACTTGCTAAAGAATAATTGCTAAAAATTTAGCTTGTTTACTGTTTAGAGCTTTCATACCATGGTTTGCAGAAGAGTCAAAGTAAACTGAATCTCCTTCTTCCAAAATAAGCTCATGTCCATTTATAATTATTTTAATAGCTCCTTCAATTATGTAATTGAACTCCTGACCCTTGTGAGAATTGAAGTGAACTGAAGAACTTTCAGCCTCAGGAGATACTGTAACTATAAATGGTTCAGCTCTCTTACCAATAAAATTATTAGCAAGATTATGATATTTATAGTGCTCTCTTCTCTCGACACTAGCTCCCTTGCCCTTCCTTACCACTTGATAAGTATGAAGCTTTGGAGCATCACCAGTAAGAATAGCTGCTAGTTCAACATTAAATCTGTTTGCTATTTGATATAGAAAGCTAACTGGTATATCAGTGTCGCCACTTTCATATGAGAGATATGTCTCTTCGGAAATTTGAAGTTCAGCTGCAAGAGCTGGAACCGTCATCTCTGATATCTCTCTCAAATCCTTAATCCTTGTTGCTATTAGCTTTATTTGTTCAGACATATAATCACCTTCCTGTATTTAATATGATTTAGCACACGAGATGCCATTACGCTGTTTTTAACATATAATAGCATATTTGAACAAGTCATGTAAAGCCTGTAATGAACCTTCTTATGTCTTTATTTTAACGTTTTCTACCTAATTTATCCACAGACTGTTTAAAATATTAAAAAGCACTAAAAATACAATTTAAATTACCTATATTAACCAATTATGCGAGAAATGGATTCAAAATTATATAGATATTATGAATACATTATGATAGTATATTTTGGTAATGTAATTAATTTTTTCAAAAAGCGCTGGGGGCGGAAAACATGTCTATTAGCAAAAAGATATTATGTATCATTTTAGGTTGTATAGCTGTAATGGGTGGCGGAACAGTGGGTTATTTGTTCTTTGATTTTCCAATTTACGCTGTCGCTATAATTTCCTGTATATTTGTCGTTATGGTTGGGATATGGCTTACTTTTTCACTTACAATACCTATAAAGGTACTTGTGAAGGTTGTTGAAAGAACCGCGAATTTTGATTTGTCACATGACAAGACATATAATCAAATAAAGGGAAGAAAAGATGAAATAGGAACTCTTGCAAAAAATCTGTCTTCTATGAGAGGCTCTTTGCGGGATATGCTAGGGCTAATGCTTGATACCTCAAATAACCTTATGGATAATTCTCAAGAAGTTGAAAGAATGACACAAGAGTTGAAGGACAAGACGGATGACACATTGTCAACAACCGAACATATATCAACTTCCATGGAGGAGTCGGCAGCGACCACTCATCAAATAAATTATAGCACCCAGGAGATAATGCAGAATATTAATTTGATATCTCAAAAATCTGAAAATGGAGCTTCTGCAGCCAACTTAATTAGTGAAAATGCAAGTGGAATAAAAGAGAGTGCTGTTAAATCGGCTGAGAATGCGAATAATATATATATCGATGTTAAACAACAACTAAAAACAGCTATAGATAAAGCTGGGGCAGTTTCACAAATAGAATTTCTTGCGCAGGCAATATTGCAAATTACAGAACAAACCAATTTACTATCACTAAATGCTGCAATTGAAGCTGCAAGGGCAGGCGAAGCAGGTAGAGGTTTTGCAGTTGTAGCAGACGAAATTCGAAAGCTAGCAGACCAGTCTTCTAAGACTGCAGCAGACATTAAGAAAATAGTGAATATAGTTAATGAATCAGTGGGTGCATTAACTGAGAGTGCAGGAGTTCTTTTGAATTTTGTTGATAAGGATGTCCTAACAGATTATCAGAAATTAATAAACACAGGTGAACAATATTATTCTGATTCTGTTCAGTTTAGTACCATGATGAATGAATTTAATGAATCCTCAAGGGCAATGAATAAATCTATTTCAAATATAGTAAATTCCCTTGAACAGGTTACGGCAAGTGTTAACGACAGTGCAACTGGGGTGGAGACTATTACCTTGAAAACTGCTGAGGTTGCTGAAAAATTTGTAGAGGTAAGGAATTCAACTCAAAATAATTTGATTTCATCGAAGAAACTAAAGGATCAAGTTTCAAAATTTACTTTATAATAAACACAACAATTACAAATAAGAAGCCTCGTTTCACGTTATTAAGGTTCTTTCTCACATTTGGATATATCACTTCTCCCAATTCTCTGGAATATTCTTTTATATCCAGAAAATCAGAAGAGTCACACATAACACATATCCTAACTTGAGAAAGAACCGTTATTAAGTGGAACGCGGCTTTTTATTTTATTCATTACTCGGATTTTATTATAAACAGAGAACTTTTATGTAAATATGTAGTATAATATAGAAAGATTTCTATTAAATATATTTACACTAATTTAATAAAAAGAAAAGTTGGTACTTTATATGGATAAGACATATGCGAAAGTAAATAGTAATATTATGGGAAGTCTTTTGAGTGAGGATGTATACTCAATTGGTGGAAACATGATCGTTCCTGCTTATACATTAATTACCGAGCACATTATTAAAAAATTGAACGAATTTGGAATAAATCAAGTATTTATTTATAAAACCGATACTGTTCTAGGTGATGATTATCTAAACAATGGTAATATTAGTATTGACCAAAAAAAGTATATTGAAAATATTAATACTGTAAAAACAATGATTCAGGACTTGGCTTCTGGCAAAGGATTGGATTTTGCTAAGGCAGAGGATATTTCGGATCATATCTATAGTAAAATAAATGACTGTGGTTCTCTTATGGATTGCGTAAATTCTGTCAAATTTGCTGATGAATATACATATACCCATCTGGTAAATGTATCTGTATATTGTATGCTTTTGGGAAAATGGATAGGCTTTAACGAAAAACAACTGAAAGAAATTGTAATGGCAGGGCTTCTTCATGATGTAGGTAAGTCACAAATACCAAATGAAATTTTAAATAAAAATGGACCTTTGACTGCTGCTGAATTTGAAATAATGAAAAGACATACTGTGTACGGGTATGAGATGATAAAAAATAATAGCGATATTAGTATGGATGTAAAAAGGGCTGTAATAATGCATCATGAAAAGGAAAATGGAACAGGGTATCCTTTTGGAATAAATGGCAGTCAGAAAAATTTATATTCAAAAATTGTTACAGTAGCTGACATTTTTGATGCTATAACCTCAGAACGAGTTTATAAAGGAAGGCAGACACCATTTATGGCGTTCAAAGAGCTAGAAAGCATTGGCTTTGATACCGTTGATCCTAAAGTGGTTATGATATTGTTTCAAAATATGCCCAGCTATTATGTTGGTTCAAAAGTAAAAATGAAAAATGGAGATATTGGAGAGGTAGTATATGTGCCTAACCAGTGTGCGTATGCACCAGTTATAAGAGTAAATGACAATTTTTTGGATTTTTCAAAGGAAAAGGATGCTCTAATACAAGAATTTCTATAAAGGTATTTACAGCTTTTGAAAGCATAACATTCTTCATTGTAACAATGCCCACTTCTCTGCGAGGAAGGGTTTCTTTAAGATCAATTTCAAACAACTGACCGGCTTTTATCGAATCCAATGCACTTTCCTTTAAAACATAAGCTATACCAGTTCCTATAATGGCGAATTCTACAAGTAGGTCAAGACTCTCTAACTCTATTTCCGGTGAGCAAGTAAGTCCATGGCTATTAAAAAAAGCATCTATGGATTTTCTAGTAGAACTGTATGATGCAAGCATGACAAGAGGATGTTGGTTCAACTCATCTAGTGATATTTTTTTATCCTGCAGTTGGGAAAATCTTTGTGAAGCAACAAAAATGTCATTTACCTTAATGAAGGGGATAGAACTAAATATTTCTTGATTTACTGGAAGGGTGGAAATCGTCATGTCAACAAGACCGTTTTTCAGCACCTCTAGCAATTGAGGCGTAGTTCTGTTAATTACTTTTATAGTTACATTAGGGTACATTTCGCCAAATTTCTTAATATGAGACATTATGAAGTATTTACATATAGAGTCACTAACACCTATCCTGATTTCTCCTGCACGAAGTCCTTCAATCTCCTGAAGCTTAGCTTCAGCAGTCTTTAAAAAGTTGAAGGCTTGTGAAACATAGCTAAAAAGTAAATCTCCCTCAGATGTAAGCTGTATGTTTCTGGACTTTCTGAAAAACAGAGTAACTCCTAGCTGCTTTTCTAATCCTTTAATAGATTGACTTACAGCAGATTGTGAGATAAATAGCTTTTTTGCAGCGATTGAGAAACTTTTATTCTGAGCACAATAATAAAATGTTTTATAAAGTTCAAAGTTGATATCCATAAGTACTCCTAATACAATACATTAATTATATTAATTTTACTAATATATTGTACCATATTATAATTATAAGTAAAGAAAAAGGAACTTATTTAGGAGGCAAACTCATGAAAAGTATAGTTAAAAGACTGTTTGTTGAGAAGAAGCAGCCATATGATGTTGAGGCTCAAGGGCTATTGTCCGATTTAATTGAGACCTTGGGAATAAAGTCATTAGAGTCTATCAAAATAATAAATAGATATGATATAGAGGGAATAAGTGATGCAGAATACCAAATGGCCAGAAACACTATATTCTCTGAGCCTCCAGTAGACTACGCATATGATGAGGAATACTCCATTTCAACTAGCTGTAAAGCTTTTGCTGTTGAGTATTTGCCAGGACAATATGATCAGAGAGCAGACTCGGCTGCTCAGTGTATTCAGCTGTTAACACAAGGGGAGAGACCTGAGATAAATGCTGCCAGAGTTATAGTTGTTGGAGGAAAAATAACTGATAAAGAACTATTTGCAATTAAAAGATATTATATAAATCCTGTTGAAAGTCAAGAGGCAAAAATGGACAAACCCAACACCTTGAAGGCTGAGGTAGAGCAGCCCGAGGATGTTGCAATAATAGAAGGTTTTACTATTATGAATGATGAGCTGCTCACAAATCTCTTAAGGGAGATGGGTTTTGCGATGTCTTTTGATGACATTGTATTTTGCCAAGAATATTTCAAAAATACAGAAAAGCGCGAGCCATCAGTAACTGAAATGAGAATGATTGATACTTACTGGTCTGACCACTGCAGACATACAACCTTCTTGACCTGCATTGATAGTGTAGAATTTGAAGGGGGTAAATATGCAGACATAATTAAGGATACCTTTGCTGACTACAAGGCCACCAGAGAGGACATATACGGGGGCAGAGACGACAAGGACGTATGCCTAATGGATGTGGCACTTCTAGCTATGAAAGCACTTAAAAAGAAGGGCAAGCTAAATGATTTGGATCTGTCAGATGAGATAAATGCATGTAGTATAGTTGTTAACGCTGATATTAATGGCAAAAACGAAGAATGGTTGGTAATGTTCAAGAATGAAACTCACAATCATCCAACTGAAATAGAGCCATTTGGTGGGGCTGCTACCTGCTTGGGAGGTTCAATTAGAGATCCATTGTCAGGTAGAGTATATGTTTATCAGGCCATGAGAGTTACTGGTAGTGGAGACCCAAGGACAAAAATGGAGGATACCACTCCAGGAAAGCTGTCACAGAAAAAGATAACTACAGGAGCAGCTTCTGGCTATAGCTCATACGGAAATCAAATAGGCCTTGCAACAGGTCAGGTTGCAGAGATATATAATGAAGGCTATGTTGCAAAGAGGATGGAGATAGGTGCTGTAATAGGCGCTGCTCCTAGAAAGAACGTTGTTCGCATGCAACCAGTGGCTGGAGACAAGATAATACTATTAGGTGGTAGAACAGGAAGAGATGGCTGTGGAGGAGCAACTGGTTCATCAAAAGCTCATACAGAAGAATCCCTAGTTACATGTGGTGCAGAGGTCCAAAAGGGTAATGCTCCAACAGAGAGAAAGATACAGCGTTTGTTTAGAAACCCGGATGTCAGCACTCTAATAAAAAGGTGTAACGATTTCGGAGCGGGTGGTATTTCTGTAGCAATAGGAGAGCTCGCAGATGGATTGGAAATAAATCTTGATGTGGTTCCTAAAAAATATGAAGGACTAGACGGAACAGAGCTTGCTATCTCAGAGTCGCAGGAGCGTATGGCGGTTGTGGTGGAGACTAAGGATGTAGAAAAATTTATTAATTTTGCAACACAGGAAAATCTTGAATCTGTAGTAGTTGCGGTGGTTACTGAGGCTGCTAGGCTCAAGATGACTTGGAGAGGCAAAAAAATTGTTGATCTGAGCCGTGAGTTCCTAAATTCAAACGGAGCAAAGCAGAGAATAGATATTAAAATAGCAGCTCCAAAAGAGAAGACTTACTTTGATGATTTTAGTGATATCAAAATTGATGATATTTTCGGAAAATGGATTGAAAATTTGCAAAATCTAAATAGATGTAGCCAAAAGGGACTAGTAGAGAGATTTGATTCTACAATAGGAGCAAATACTGTACTCATGCCATTCGGAGGTAAGACTCAGCTGACGCCTGCAGAGGGGATGGCTGCTAAGCTGCCTTTGATGGAAGGTGATACAACTACTGGAACACTGATGTCATATGGCTATAATCCTGAAATATCAACCTGGAGCCCATTTCACGGCGCTGTGTTTGCAGTGGTTGAGTCTATTGCAAAGATTGCAGCAATGGGTGGAGACTATAGTACGGCAAGACTTACACTTCAAGAATATTTTGAAAAGCCAGGAAAGGATGCAAAACGTTGGGGAAAACCGTTAAGTGCTTTACTAGGTGCATATTATGCTCAAATGAAGCTGGGAACTGCCGCTATAGGTGGGAAGGACAGTATGTCAGGAAGCTTTATGGAACTGGATGTTCCGCCAACACTAGTTTCCTTTGCAGTGGATATAGTTAATGTAAATAATGTTATTTCAAATGAGTTTAAAGCAGTCGGCAGCAAGGTAGTAATGCTAACAGTTGGTTTGGATGAAAATAGCTTGCCGAATTTTGATGAGCTGGACAAGGTATATAGCCGTATTTATAAAATGGCTATTGAAAAGGAAATATTAGCTGCAAGCTCAATTAGAGCTGGAGGTATAGCTGAAATAATCAGTAAAATGGCCTTTGGTAACATGATCGGCTTTGATTTTGAAAAAAGTATTGATGCTGGAATGCTATTTAAGCCCTTTTATGGTTCTATAATATTAGAGCTACCTGAAAGCATAGATGTATCAAAGGCCTTTGCTGGCTTAGAATTCACAGTGCTTGGAACGACCACTGGCAGAGCAGAAATAAACATAAATGGTACTATGATAGAGCTAGATATGCTTGCAGATAAATGGCAGGAACCACTTGAAAAGATATTCCCAACAAAAGTTAAACAAACTAAAGAACTGCCCATTGAATATAAGTACGAGGTAAAATTAAAGGCTAAACCAGCGGCAAAAGTTGCAAAGCCAAGAATATTTATTCCAGTATTCCCAGGAACGAACTGCGAATATGATACTAAGAAAGCATTTGAAAATGCAGGTGGAATTGTTGAGACCTTAGTAATAAGAAATATGTCACATAAGGATATAGAAGAGTCCATTGCTGAAATGGAAAGACTAATAAACAATTCACAGATAATAATGATTCCTGGTGGATTCAGTGCGGGTGACGAACCGGAAGGCTCAGGTAAATTTATTGCAACTGCATTTAGAAATCCTGTAGTTAGCGAAGCGGTTATGAAGCTGTTAAAGCAGAGAGACGGCTTAGTAATGGGTATATGCAATGGCTTTCAAGCGTTGATAAAGCTTGGATTGTTGCCATTTGGGGAAATTAGAGACATCGATGATAGCTATCCGACACTTACCTTTAATACTATCGGCCGCCATCAGTCCTGTTTGGTAAATACTAAAATAACATCAAACCTGTCACCTTGGCTTAGCAATGTCAAGGTGGGTGCTGTTCACAGCATAGCAATATCACACGGGGAAGGCAGATTTACTGCAAGCCAGGAGGTTTTAAAGGCCTTGGAAGCTAACGGACAGATCGCAACACAATATGTTGACCTAAATGGTAAGCCAACATATGATATAGAATTTAACCCAAATGGCTCAGTAAATGCAATTGAGGGGATCACAAGCCCAGACGGAAGAGTATTTGGCAAGATGGGTCACTCAGAGAGAATAGGCTCAAACCTTTACAAGAATGTACCTGGCGAAAAGGATCAGAAGCTGTTCCAAGCTGGAGTAGGATATTTTGGGTAATAGTTGTGGTAGGCGACTCCGTCGAATGGATTAGAAGATCAAGTGAAAAGTGAATAATGAAGAGTGGAGCGCCAAGAAAGCGCCTAAGATATAGCAGGTGGAAATCCTGTGCGGAAAGGGTGAGCCGCCCACCGCTATCCATTCCTTGGAACCGAAAGGGTGACCTTAGGTTTAAGCGTAGGACGGAGAG
>DATCID010000038.1:0-10702 GCA_036507975.1 Ruminiclostridium sp. | reverse complement strand
ACCAAATATGTTAGTAAAAATTCAAATTATTAATAAAAGTATTAACTTTCTTAAGTTCATCATTAATATTATTAATCTTATATATATATAGTAATCCCAATTTTTAAAATTGTCAATACGTTTATTTAAATATTTTTAATTATATTATTAATTTTTATTAGTTATCAATTAATTATATTAATTAATTGATATAATTATGAACAAATTAGTTATTAGCTGTTATATCAAATAATATACAGAAAATTTTGCTTAAGAAAAAAGTACCACCACTTATATGAACAGAACCGATATCTACTGTTAATATCTAGTGAGGTACTTTTAATTACTATTGTACATTTATTGTATATTTATTTTTTTACACGCTTTAACTTTTATTATTCGCTTTCCTTGCGTTTCAACTACTTTAAACACGATACTTTTATATTCTACAACTGGATTTTCGTCTTTCTTGGGAATCCTGTCGAGTAACCCAATAATAAATCCACTTAGTGTGTCAAAATCATCAACAGGAAGATCTTCCTCCAATAATTCCTTGACCTCATCTAGACTTATTGATCCATCAAAAATAAATGTATCGTTGTCTAGGTACTCAACTTCTTTTTGCTCTATATCATACTCATCAAAGATATTGCCTACTATTTGTTCAAGCAAGTCTTCCATAGTCACAATCCCGGCTGTACCACCATATTCATCTAAAACAACGGCCATATGAACTTTATTTTTTTGCAATTCCCTTAATAGCTCATCTGTTTTTTTAGAAGCAGGAACTAAATATGGATTTCTAATTATTTCTGACAAATAAAATTCTTTTTCACGGTTTTGCATAAATTGAATTAAATCTTTAACATGCAGTATTCCAACTATATTGTCTATGTTGTCTTTATAAACAGGAATTCTAGTATATTTATCTCTATTCATTACATATAGCACATATTCGAGTTCAGAATCAACTGGAATACCTACTATATTTGTCCTGTGAGTCATTATCTCAGAAACATCGATATCATCAAATTCAAATATATTGTCAATCATTTCTTTTTCAGTATCTTGAATAACTCCTCTTTCTTCCCCTACCTCCATCATCATTCTGATTTCTTCAACAGTAACTCTTTCATCATCTTCTGCAGAAGGATTGCCTCCAAATAGTTTTATGAAGAAATTTGTTGAGAATGTCAGAAATTTTACAAATGGGCTGGTTATATGGGATATTAAAGTCAGAGGCCCAACTGATATTTTTGAAATAAAATCCGCCTTTTGCATCGCAACTCTTTTAGGAATTAATTCTCCAAAGACCAATGTAAAATATGCCAGGATTATTGTGATTATTATCAAGGATACATTTCTTAAAATGCCTTCTGCCACAGGTACCCCAGTTCTCATTACTGCCCATACTAAATCATCCACAAAACTCTCTGCAGCAAATGCACTTGCCAAAAATCCAGCAAAGGTTATTCCAATCTGAATTGTAGCCAGAAACTTACTAGGTTCACTTAAAAAAGCATGTAACTGTTTGGCTTTTTTATCTCCCTCTTCTGCTTGTTTTTTAATTAGTTTATCATTTAAAGAAATGAGAGCGATTTCCGCCCCAGAAAAGAAAGCATTCATCATAATCAGAACAATCAGCAACAAAATTCTAGTTAACAAGTAAATTCAACCTCCAAGGTAGCTCTTCAATATATATAGTATTTGGAAAAAATAAATTCTAGCTACCATTACTATACTAAAAAGGATTTTATGTGTCAACATCTGGATTTAGATAGACAGTGGATCAGTTGGGCCCCTCATCAACTGGAGGTCTCCATCAATAATGCTATTGCATTGTTCCCAACCAGTATGATGATAATGTTACAATTACGTGAAGCATTCTGTTATGGATAAAATACTATATCATTTCCCTTTGTATTGTGCTCGAAAGTATTGGTATAACCTGCTTTTTCCTTGATACAACGCCTTTTAAATATGCGCTTCCTTCACTGCCCTTAATATTGAACGCCTTTTCTACTAAAGAACCATCAGCTCCAACAAACAATATTTCTGAGCCTTCATTTATTATGTCAGTAACCATTAGTAATATTAGGCTATATCCTTTATTTACTTGTACAGTTTTCATATGTGCAAGCAAACTATCCTTTACCTTATTAAAGGCCTCTGAATCACTTGAATTTATTTGACCTATTCCTATTTTATATTTATTGAATACAAAATCCTTGAAATCGTAGTCTATTATTGTTTGCGGGCTCATTCCTTTCAACGATGCACTGGCCGTGTATAATGCTGCAGCAAATTCTTCTATGTTAATATCTGCTATTTTTGCGAGTTTGCTGGCTGATAACTCATCCCCATATGTGCTTGTAGGTGATTTGAACTTCAATGTATCAGATATGATTGCTGCACATAAAATTCCGGCAATACTTTTCGATGGATTTAAGCCATTTTCAAAATACATGTTGGCTATTAATGTAGCAGTGCTTCCTACTGCATCATTTTTAAAATATATAGGATATCCCGTTTGGATATCTCCAATTCTATGATGGTCTATTATCTCTAAAATATCCGCCTGCTCTATACCATCTATTGTTTGTGCTTTTTCATTATGATCAAGCAGAATTATCTTTTTTCTTCTCTGAGATATTAGATGATATCGTGAAATAAATCCCTTTATAAAGCCATCATCATCTACAACAGGATAACTACGATATCTTGTTGTGAGCATCTTATCTTTTATGTTCTCTATGAAATCATTTATATTAAAACAAACCAAATGTTCTTTAGTCATAATATAGCTAATAGGAATACTTTGATTTATAAGCCTTGCCGTAGTAAACGTGTCGTAGCCTGTTGCCAATACAATACAACCGGCTTCTTGGGCACACTTTAAAACGTCATCATAAATCTGCCCTCCGCAAGTTAAGATAATACAGCTTACACCTGTATCTATGGCTTTTATCTGACAGTCCTTCCTATTACCTAGTATTACTATGTCTCCTTTTTCAATAAATGGTTCCATATCCTCTGGTACCATTGCTGCAATTACAACCTTTCCGCAAGCCTTAAATCCATCTTCATTACCGCAAATAAGCCTCGCGTTAAGAGTATCAGTAATGTTCCTGAGAGGAGTGTTGCTTGCAGATAAAATGTTGTTTTCTAAAGCATCTAGGTAACTGCTGGAAATATTTGATAAGGTAATAATCCCTAATAGCTTTCCATTTATATCAGCTACCGGCAGTACCTTTATATTGTTTTTTTGCATTATGTTCCAAGCCGCTTTGATTGAGATGTCCTCTGACACTGGATTAATAATGTCCATATTTAAGTCGGACACCTGAGTTCTAACTGTTTCTTTATAATCCGGCACTTCAACTCCAAAATATTTCAAAACAAATTCTGTTTCCTTATTTAAATATCCTATTCTAATTGGTACAGCATCTATTCCATGCCTCTTTTTGAGCTCTGCATATGCAATAGCTGAGCATATAGAGTCTGTGTCTGGATTTTTGTGACCTGTTATGTAAATTAGCTCATTCACTAATTTTGCCTCCAATATGTGCTTTTTAAGGTTTTCTCTAAAAATAATTACCTCTATTTTCTACAGCTTATTGTACACTAATACCGTATTGCCCGCAATTATTTTACCCGACAGCATCATTAAGGATTTTCTTAATAACAGATGGTTATACTTTAATTTCCTATGCAAATAAAAAGCCAAGTGAATAATACCTTGGCTTTTAACAATTTGCGTATACGAAATGCACCTTCGGACTAGAACTCTAATTCTCTGATTGTTTTTTCAATATAGAATGTAATATTCTGTTGAGGCATTATATCCAGCTTATTGTTTTTTACTACAATTTCTGCAAGCTCTGGCTTATCGTAATAGCATATTACAGCTTGAGTATTGTTTACAAGTGCTGTACCTATTAAGGTGTCGATTTCGATAACATATTTATCCCTGATCAAACTATTTATACTCGTGACAGAACTTAATTATGCGAGAAAAGATCTCTGCTCAGCCCTATATTTCTCTCCTGCCTTCAAAGGCCTTCGCGAGTGTAACCTCATCTGCATATTCTAAGTCACCGCCTATAGGTATACCATGAGCTATTCTAGTAGTTTTGATACCTAAAGGTTTTATAAGCTTGGATATATACATTGCAGTTGCTTCACCCTCAACATTTGGGTTAGTTGCTAGAATAACTTCTTTAACTTCGCCATCCCCAAGCCTTCTGAGCAATTCCTTTATACGTATATCATCAGGTCCAATACCCTGCATGGGAGAAATAGCTCCATGTAAAACGTGATATAACCCTTTAAACTCACGGGTACGTTCTATTGCCACCACATCTCTAGCATCCTGAACAACACAAATAGCATCCCTGCCCCTAGAAGTTCCGCTACAAAGTTGACACGGATCCACATCAGTAAGGTTGCTGCATATTGAACAATACTTAGTCTTTTGCTTTGCCTCTAATATTGAATTAGAGAGTCTTTGCACCTTCTCGATCGGCATGTTTATAACGTGGAAAGCCAATCTTTGAGCCGATTTATGGCCAATACCTGGCAGTCTCTGAAATTCCTCTACAAGCTTTGCAATAGGAACTGCATAATAATCCATTTTAACCCCCATAAACTATAAACATTAGTAAAACCGCTATCCTTCAACCGCTATGAGGCAAGTATAAGGAGGTTAAAACTAATTAAAACAAACCTGGCATTCCACCTAATCCACCAGTAATCTTTCCCATCTCTGATTCTTTTAGTTCATCAGCCTTTCTCAGAGCCTCATTTACAGCACTCATTATTAGATCCTGAAGCATCTCAACATCCTCAGGGTCAACAACCTCAGGCTTTATGGTTATTTCCATGATTTCCTTTTTGCCATTTGCAACTATAGTTATTGCTCCACCGCCAACAGAAACCTCAACTGTTTTTCCCTCTAACTCCTGCTGAGCCTTTTCCATATCCTTTTGCATCTTTTGTGCCTGTTTCATCAAGTTATTCATATTTCCGCCGCCGCCCATGCCACCGCCAAAACCGCCTCCTGGGAATCCACCTTTTGCCATCTTTTACTTCCTCCTATTTATTAGATTTCATAGTTTATTTTATAAATTTAATAATTATCTCAGCGGTGTTACTAATCTCCTGCTTTACAAGCAGTAGATAAGTTCCACCAAGCTTCGAAATAAGTGCGACTACAGTTCAGAAAACTCCATCTGAACTAAGTCTTCTTTACATTATATCTCATTCGTCTATTATATCAAGGTGCACGTTGAGTTTACTGCTAATTTCCCTAGTATACTTAAGCAATTCACTTTCCTGGGAATCCTTCTTCACTGAAGTCTGACTTGGAATTAAATCTTCCAGTGTTCCTTCATCCACAAACTTCACACGTACCTGTCTGGACAACTTCTGTCCAAGGGCATTTTCCAAAACTACAATATTCTCAGGTTTGGCAATGTTGCTTTTTAGTGAAGCCACACCCAACGGGAAAACCACCAGAATAGTTGACTCATCTGCAACTATAGCCCTTGTAGATGCAAGATACGTAGCAAGCATCATTCTCCCACTTGATTTCAGGTCAGCCATTATTTCAGGCCAGATATCCAGTTGCTTATGTGAATTAGTCTTTTTGCTATCTGCGTTATTAGGCGCAACATTCGAGACTCTTTCTGCACCGTTATTATGGGGAACTGGAGGCACCTTTTCAAGTACCTTCCCAGCAACAGGCTTTGGCGTTTCTGCCTGCTCTGGCAATCTATTATTTATATTTTTGGATATTGGTGCACCCATTTTTATAGAGTTTTCCAAATTTACAATTCTATCAAGTAAGTCACTATTGTCACTGCCCTGTCCATAGCTTCCTATGCTTATTGAAATAAGCATTACTTCAAGAAATACTCTTTGATTTAGGGCATATTTTAACTGTGGTTCAAAGGAAGAAAGTTCTTTAATTATTCCTATAATACGTTCTTTTGAGAAAGCCTCAGACTGAAGCATCATTCTTTCAACATACTGCTTACTGACATCCAGAATATCACTAGGATTTTTGCTGAGCTTGCATACCAAAAGATTTCTAAAGTACATTACCAAGTCAGAAGCAAATCTCAAAATATCTCTGCCATTAGATGAAAGCTTCTCAACTCCACTAACCAAACCCTCAATATTTTTATCTTTAATATCATCCACTAGTTCTGAAATAAAATCGTCGCTTACAATTCCGATTATATCAAGCACATTCTGATGCGTTACACTTCTATCGCCAACCGCTATACACTGATCCAAAATGCTCAGAGCATCTCTCATAGCACCGTCAGCAAGCCTGGCTATCAGCAATGCTGCATCTTCTCCGATTTTAATTTCACTTGCATCAGCAACTAGTTTAATTCTCTGTGCAATGCTGTTAGGTGTAATCTTCTTAAAATCAAAACGTTGGCATCTAGATAGTATAGTCGCAGGAAGCTTGTGTGGGTCCGTAGTGGCCAATATAAATACCACATGTGGTGGTGGTTCCTCCAGCGTCTTAAGAAGCGCATTAAATGCCCCTGCTGAGAGCATATGAACCTCATCTATTATGTATACCTTGTATTTTGCCTGTGAAGGCGCATAAACAACCTCTTCCCGAATTTCTCTTATGTTGTCAACGCTGTTATTTGATGCTGCATCTATTTCAACAACATCCAGAATAGAATCGCTAAGGATACCTTTGCATATCTCACACTCATTACATGGATCTCCATCCTTAGGATTCAGACAATTTATTGCCCGGGCAAATATTTTTGCCATCGTCGTCTTTCCAGTACCTCTCGTTCCGCAAAAAAGGTATGCGTGCGCAACACGTTCTGACTTAACAGTATTCTTTATCGTTCTGACCACATGCTCTTGCTCAACTACATCTTCAAATACAAGAGGTCTCCATTTTCTGTACAGTGCTGTATAAGACATATCTCCATCCTTCTTTCCGGTCCTGCCAACGAGTTAACCACGAATTCATACTAAACACATCTTTACTATTTGTTTATCCTTTACCACAATATAATACAAGCCTGTTCATATGAACTGAACAGGCTTGCTTATTAATATTTAAATGGCCGCACACCCGTTTTCGATAGAAATATATAGCCGTTACCATTACAGTTAACTCTAATCAGGTAACCTAGCGGCACACAGAACTTACTGCTTACCGCTGCTTCCTTCCGGACCTGACGGGGTTCACAGGCTTCTATTGCGCAAGACCCAATTTTCATTGCCACTTATAAAGGGCAGGCACTACATACATAAACCTAAAACAAGAAATCAACCCTGCTATAGCGGATTGCAGGTACAGGACACCGCTACCTCCCCATCTAGTGCGACCAAAACTGGCTTTTCAAATGTATCCTTAATTTCTATATCTATAATAATAGACTAAATTCGGTATACCTAACACATTATAACCTAAATGCAATATCATATCAATACATATAATTTTGTAAAAACTGTAATTTTATATTACCATTTAAATCATATCACAATCAAATCCTGGACAGAAAAAAAGCACCCCAGTTTTATAATTTATAATAATTCCTGATAAATAGGTGCCATAGATAATAAAAAATAAATCAATATGTTTAAAGGAGGAACAAAATGAAAAAGCTTTTTTATGGCTTCACACTTATTATTATACCACGATTTTCTAGAAGTAGTGTTAAAATTGTATAACAATTATTAATAATCTGTGAATATATGTATAGACATAGAGACCTATATTCCGCCAGTTTTGAATACTATTTACACAATGAAGTTTACAATAATACTTGCTATTCCTATATACAGTGCCGCTTGCCCGATAGCAGCTCCTATATTATCCTGCTCGTAAACCTCATTCCAAATATCCACCTTTACAATCTTTGTAAATATCAATTTGAAAAGTAATGATAGGATACAGAAAATTACCAAGCTAACACCGATTACACTTGAAACCATAAGTAAATCAAAATCCATACTGTAAACAGACATTATACCGGCAATGATGGTTTGTACAGCAAATACAAAGCCCAAGAATCCTACCCCAGCCGCTGCATTATTGTCAATGAATAGCTCTTTAAAAAGTGTTGTTTTCCTTCTTAAAACAAAAGAGTAGCCTGCTACCGCCAAAAGCATAAATACTAAAAATAATAATATTTTAATTAGTATTGAGGAGCCAAGTCCATTCATGATGTCAATGAAATCAATATATTTAATTACACTCACAAATATAACAGAAAGCGATACCGAAAACAGGGCTGCACCTACATTCTTTTGTTCACATATTTCTTTGTTCAAGCAAATTTTACCATGACCGTCTTTTGTATTTATCAGGTTCACAATAAATTTGGACATTAGCCTTAATAAAGTCAAAATAGCTATATAAAAAACAGTATAGAATATGCATACTGCTAGATCTACAAATATATTATCGCTTACTGAACCCTTTATACCATGTGCTGCAAGGTATAATACTGGGAATACAAATGCGCCTATAAACTCTATCCATACCGCTAAATTATCCTTAGTAAATAGTGCATCTTTTAAAGATACATCATTTAAAACTATATTATTATAAACAATCCAGCCAAGTATAAATCCTACTGTAAGTATTACAAAACTAAAAGATATGTCTTTCAAAAAAAAGCTGAGAAACTGAAGCATTTTAATGACCTCCTATATTTTATTTATTCATTCCTTGGTACACTTTGTAGAGTGAACCTTCAAATCGCTGTCCAATAAATATCCTAAACATGCCGTCTTCCTTCATCATTTCAATATTGAGATATTCTATCACACCATCTGCGTCTCTCTGATAATCCCACACCTCAACCTCTGTTTTTCTGGAAATTTTCCCAGTATCCAAATCTAGTACCTTTATGTGACCCTTAGTGCCATCTATTCTATAATCGCATTCTGGCATTATGGTTCTTTCGTATTCAACGCCACCAGGTGTAGATAAGCTTTTTTGGCCCACCACATTCAGAAATTCCTCAGAGAAAGGAATGGTTTCCTCCAAAAAGTACATATAGGTTTCAAGCTGTGCTTCTTCTTGCAAGGAATATACCTCAAAAATGTATTCAGACTCTTCGACCTTTGAATACACAAGATACCTAGTATATGGACGTTCTCCTACTTCCATCTGAATAATCTTCTCAAAGGTAAAGAAACCCTCAAGTTCAAGCTCCTTCAATTGGAATTCAATCATTGAATTTTTATTAATATTCAATGGGTTTAATATTTCCGAAGCATCATCTTTTTTCATGAAATCAAACATTCTCTCATATCCCCCTTCTGTGTCCCAGAAGTAATAAGCCTTTAACTTTACTCACTAATAAATTTTGCTATAGTGAGATTTCTTTCGCTTTGGTTTTGATAATTTCTTAATAACCAAAATTAAAACGACTGAAGTTATTATTATAATTACTATAGCTGAACCCGCACTTGCTGAATTTGTAGGATATTTGTCAGTATAAAATACCTTATCAACATTCTGCTCTTGATACTGCTGCGAGAGCTGTAAGTCAGGATCTACATTTGGATCCAAATAGTTAGGATCTCGCTTTGTTCCCTGTTGTTCAAGTTCTTGTACTCTCTTTTCAAGCTTGTCATATTCAGGTTGATTAAAATAGCTTTTATATGGCGATATTTCTGCCCAGTGATTGAACCAAAACATGTCGGAGGCTCTCATCAAAAACCATAAATCCCACGGTCCAACATAAGCATATCCATATGAGAACGGACTAGCAAACATTCCCGTATTAATATTCATAAATATTGGTCTTTGACCAAAGGTATTCACTCTTGAGCTTCTGGTATTCATTGCATCTTCAAAGCCCATTCTCCTTGAACTCGTACCATAGTCACGCTTAAGCGTATCATTATATACCTTCTGCTGATCAGTATTTAATTTTTGCTTGTAAGTATTAAAATTCTTACTTGAAACCTGCTTTTTGTAAGTATCTTGCATGTAAGAATATTTTTTTGAGGTAGACTTACTTGCAAACCCTTTAGCAGACGTTTTGTTGGTTGCTGACCCACTTGATCCTGGTATACTCCTTGAGCTGCTGCTTTTCTTACTTACAGAAGGAATGGATTTTGATGAGCTACCAAATGACTTTGAAAACGATCTACTTCCTCCAGAGGATCGAAATCCTTTAGCGTATACTCCCGCAGTAGAAGAAAATACAAATACAAATATGAGCAATATAGCTAATACTTTTTTTTTCACAAAATAACCCCCACATTTTATTAAAATCTAATTTACTAAATAATTCAACCTCCAAGAATTATTTAATAATTAATAGTACGTAAATCATATTTTTAGTAATTATATCACGAACTAATCTTAGATTATACATATTATATATGTTATATATGTTGTAAATATAATATTCTTAGTTTTTAATAACAAACAATGTATAAGGATACCAAAAAAAGGCAATAACTATTACTGACCCCACAAAATACATTTTGACCCCCTAAAAATGCTCAGGCTTTATGCCCGAGCATTTTTTTAATGTTTGAAATTACCTAAAGAAAGCCAGCATAAGCCGGCCCTCCATAACTATTGTCGAGTAGGTGCACCTCGCGGTACTTACCCCTCACAGATCCGGACGTGCCCAATTAAGGCATCCGGCTCTTCACTCCGCCATTCACATAAATCTTAGCCATATATGTTTACATAGATTTTAGGTCTTCT